>NZ_JBALQK010000199.1:0-12005 GCF_036965845.1 Bacillus sp. JJ1127
ATATGACCGTCCTCATTAATAATTAAGTTTCCTTGATGATAGTCATTATGAATAAGTCCGAAAGTATCAGGAGTAATAATATATGAAGTTAGACTGTGTACCAACTTTTCATATTTCTTCCTAATCCATGGGTCTAACTTTTTTCTAATATTAAAGACATCAGGATTTTCAGCTTTCCATTCAGGACGTTGTATTGTTTGTAATTTAAATTTTTTGGATAATGCATGCATTCTTCCTAAATTTTCACCAAGTTTTTTAAAAGTTTTTTCATTCCAGTGGGATTTATTTGTAACATCAATTTGATCGCCCTTAATAAATTCAAAATATGTTTTAACCCGTTCTTCCTCACACTCTAAAGGAATTACTGGCTTAGGTACAAGTACACCTTTTTCATATAAAAAATTCATCCACTCTATTTCTTGTAAAACCATCTCCTTTGTTTTACCCTTTTCAGAAATTCTAACTACCCTTTCTTTCTCTTTGATGTAAAAAACGTCGTTATTAAATCCTCCATTCAACCTAACACGATTTTCTTGCATCCTGTTTTCCCCTTTAACTCTCAATTTACAAGAACACTTTTATTTAAACAGTAGCATAGTAACTACACCTGTTATATACAAATTTTACAATAATGCGGTTAATTCTTTTAAGTTATCAATAACTTTATCTGCTTTTTCCAATTCCATTACTTGTGCGAAATCAAAATTGACACCAATAGCCTTTAATCCATTATCTTTCGCAGCATTAATATCCGATAAACGATCCCCGACAACAGTGCCTTTTACAATGTCATTTTCTTCTACAACATTTTTTACTAAATCAGATTTATGACCTGATGAGATTGATTGGATGCTATAAACCTTCTTGATAAATCTATTCAGCTCATATGTATCAACAATTGCTTGTAAGTACTCAACTTGTCCATTACTTGCTATGTATAAATTGTACTTTTGGCTAAGTCGTTCAAGTACTTCTACCGTATAAGGATATAAGGCACCCCTATTCAATTTAATCAACTCTATTAATTTTTCGTGAAAAGTGTCATTACTCTTTTCACGAACCTGAAGTGAATGATTGGGACAAAGGGTCTCCCACACAACTTGTAATGGTACACCCATAATTTCTCGATATTTTTCAATTGGAGTTTCTTCGTCCCATAGCCCCTCAGCTCTTAATACATCAAATGTCTCCACAAGTGCTGGTTCTAAAATCAAATTCGTCTGAAATAAAGTTCCGTCCATATCAAAAATAACTGCTTGTTGCATTAAATCCCCACCTTTTATCTTAAGAAGTGTGCTTTTTTATCTTTCAGATAGTCTCCTTTATTCTCATTTTTTCATTTCTTTCAGCTGCTCCATATATTCTACGAATATATATGGTACTATTTACAATAGGTTTTCAAACCACGATTTTAGATAGCAGGGAAAATAAATACCTCTGTTAATTTTCCCACAATCTTTTAACCTCTATCAATTCCTGACCATTGAATTCCATTCGGTATATATCTGGTTTTGATGTATGTAGTAAAAAATCTAAATCATACTGATTGTCATAATATCCCATCATCAAAGTCATAACAGCTCCATGAGTGCCTAATACTACTTTCTGTCCTCGATATGTCTTTAATAATTCTTTTAACACTTTTACAGCTCGGTCCTGACAAACTGCATTAGACTCTCCCCCCGTTAAAGCAAAGTTTGGATCAGAAAATGACTTCTTTAACAAAGGTAATAATTCCTCATCAATTATTCGCTTGTCTTCTGCAGAAAACATTCTCTCTTTTAGATCTTCAAATACTAAAACCTCTTGTCCTAAATGTTTAGCAAACTCCTGAATCGTTAGAATGGATCGGTTGTATGGGCTCGAAACAAAAACATCAATTCCCTCTTCTTGTAATATATCAGTTATTCGATAAGTATCTAATTTCCCTTTTTCAGTTAACCCTCTTGTTCTTTCATTTCCTTCTGTTTTTGGCGATTCGCCATGTCTCACCATATAAATGAAAGTTCTCATAATATCCCTCCATGATTTTTAGAAACTTGTTATTCCAAATAAATCCTTTTTCTATCTCGACATAAATATCCATTTCATCTTAAAATAGTTAATCTTGAACATTAATTTTCAAAATATTTAAATATCAAGTGATTTTTCTCCATCTTTTGTCCTCTTTGTCCATATTAAACTTTCTTTCTTTTACAACTATTAAAGTAGTATACTATGATGACATTTTATTCAATATTTCTTTAGACTGAATATCCTTTCTAACAAACAGCCCAGTGTATAAGAGGAATATACCAATTATTACAATGATACCAATGTAAACGGACATCATCGTAGGGATCAAGAATGCACCAACAATAATAGTCATTCTTGCAATCAGATCCGCACCAATATCTGATAGACCTGCAAAGGCTGAATACGATCCTCTTTTATCAGCCGGAATCATATTAGCTTGTTCTGCATTTCTGACCGGAGAGTAGACAAGTTCACCAACAGTAGCAATAAAATTAAAAATAATCAGTACGTACCAAGTGTTTGCAGATGTTACTGTCACATAGCCTACACCATAGAGCCCCAGGCCTAAAAGTAATGCTTTTTTTCCACTTAAACGATCTGTAAATTTATTTACAATAAACGTTAAACATACTACTAAAAGCATATTTTGTATATTAAGAATACTTAGCATCCTTACTCCTACTATTTCAAAGTTCCCAATCTTTATTGGATCGAATGTTTCAGAAAGTCGTATACCAATATAACTGTTTAAAGAGAACTCTGCTGCAAATATACAGGTAGACCCTATTACAACCCTTAAAAATGCTCTATCTTGAATAGCAACTTTATAGTTTTGAATTAAATCAAATACTATATTTTCATGCTTTTTTTCTAAGCAATCTTTCACTTCTGTAACTAGCCAAATTTTATAAGCAATCGGTAATGTAGCAGAAACAAAAGTTAGTAATATAAACAACTCTTTTTGGTGATTCATGTATAAAAATCCACCTAATGCTGCACCATTGGCCATAGAAAGATTCATAAGCCAATAGTCAATTGTATAAACAGCTTTTCGATTTTCTGGTGTAGTTGAGTCTATGATGATAGCGTGCATGGAGGGGCGACCAAGACTGCTAGATATTATAAAACCTACATAAGCGATTGCAAATAGCCAAATCATCTTATCTGTAGGATATAAGCTTAAGGTCATGAATAAAAACATTAAAGTACTAGTAAAAGAAGTTAACAATAAGATTTTCTTCCGTTGAAAGCGATCTGAAATGTAACCTCCAATTAAACTTGAAAAAAAACTTAAAATAACCGTTAAGATTAAAAATAATCCGGCCCATACTTTGTTTATTTCTTGAGCAAAAAACAATGCCATGAAAGGCATTACTGCTGATGTAACAGCACGATTAAAAAATGATGTAGTTAAGCGTACTTTTATATTTTGCTCAAAGTCTTTCCAATTCATAGTATCTCCTCCTTTTATCTAATGTTATATTAAACTAGACTTATCAAACTAAAAATGGACATATTCAGAAAAACATGTCCACTTATAGAAGGAGATAGGAAAATGGATAAAAATTTATTGAACTTATGGCAATCATTTTCTTCAGGAAATATAAAAATAAAAGACCTAGCAGATTTTTTAAATTTAAGTACAAAGCAAACAGTACGCTACTTACATAAATGGATGAATGAGGGTTGGCTGATTTTCACTTCTGGAAAAGGCAGAGGAAATACCTCCTCTCTTCAATGGATTAAAAATATAGAACAAATCTATGAATCACAAGTAATGGAAATTATGGATCAACAGCCTGTTGAAAAAAGCAGTAAATATTTACTATATAATTGGTCTCCAAACAGTAAACTACGCTTGATGACTAAATTCCACTCAAAATTTGGCTATATACATAATTCGGATGATAAATTAATTATTCCTAGAAGAAAGCCCATTTTAACAACACATCCGCTCGAGGCTTCCGATGTACATAGTGCACATATTGTCGCGAACGTTTTCAATCGACTTGTTTATATGGATGAAAAGGGGAACATATTTCCTGAAATAGCTCACAGTTGGGATTTAACTCACTCTAAGCTTAGACTATATTTAAAAAAGTCCATCAACTTTCATGATGGATCCATCTTAACAGCGGCTGACGTGGAACTATGTCTCTCAAAACTACGTAGTCATAAATATTATAAAGACTTATGGGCACCCATAGAAAAAATAGATATTGTATCACCATTCGTTATTGACATACATTATCCAGATGGTTGTAGCTATTGTTTACAAATGTTATGTATGATAAATACAAGCATTTATAAAGAAAATAACGGTCTAATTGTAGGAACCGGTGGTTTTTATATAGGAGAGAATAACCAGGAAAAGACATCATTGATAGCATTTAATGATCATTTTCAGGAAAGACCTTTGCTAGATACAGTAGAATTCATTCAGGTTCCTCTAGAATTTGATAATATTTATCAATCTTCCAAGCACCATGAAAGCAATTCTACGTTTCAGGTAGAAAGGAATTCGGGTTTCGGTGTTATAATTATGAATGCTTGGCGTAATTCATCAATTCAACGAAGAGATGTTCGTAATTACTTACATTATATTATTGCTAACAATATGAATCATATTCACGAATATGATTCTCAAAAAACCCCAAATACTAAGAGTTGCTTAAAAGACATAGATCATCAAATCGATATCAAAAAAAGAAAACGTCCCATATTTAAAGAACCACTTATTATAAAAGCTACTCAGTATACAGAAAAAACAACAAAATGGTTAATGAATGTCTTGGAGAAAGAAAATATACCTTTTCTGGTTAAATGGGTTCCTTTCGAAAACTATCTTAGAGATGAAAAACTTAATGAACAAGTTGATCTCTTTATTCATGGTGAAGTATTTGAGATGAATCAAGACATATCATTTTATTATTTTCTAACAGCTAGATATTCACCGTTGGCTAAGATTGTAAAAACAAATAAAACATTAAAAAAACACCTTGCTAAATACAAACATACACCTTTTGATGAGTGGGCTTCATTAAATAAAAATCTTGAAAAAGAACTGATAGAATCCTCTATTATGATTCCTTTATACTATGAGAAACGTCAGATTCCTTTTTCATCAGATTTAATGAATATTAAGATGAAATATTTTGGATATGTGGATTTTTCTCAACTTTGGGTAAAACCTTTAATTTAAAAATTTCTTAGTTTGATGGCAATGCTGCGAGACCCCAACTCTAAATTATAAACTTAATTCAAATGTTCCAGTCATTTTTTAAAGCACTACAGAAAATGACTTTATTATTCGTGAGCATAAATAAAAAGATACAAATGCTAAAGAGATAATAAAGAATGATTAATATAGAAACAGCCTCCAAAACGTATTCATTTTGAAGGCTATTTTTATTTCACACCATGTAAAAGAAGAAAGTATTAACTCTTTCTATATCATAATTAATTTTGTCCTCAATCTTCCTCATGCAACACTTGAAAATCAGTAACAAGTGAAACGATTTTTCCATCTTCATCGACTCCCCAATAGGAAGGATAAAATCCATCTCCATAACCTGAACGGAACATAATGATATTACTTCCTGTCTCCTCACACACCACACAATTTCCCCAATCATCATTATGTTCTGTTAGTACGTCATCTATAAGGTCATCATACAAACTAATAAACTCTTCCCCTAGCTCTCGTTGTAATCTACTTTCTATTTCCTCGAGCTTATCAATCGCTTCAACATCCGCAAAGCATCCTAATCCTGTATCGACTGGGTAACCAAAAATATATCCTTCTTCCAGTTCACTGACATGTTGTCCTGGTTTTGTCGCCATCTTCCATTCTATTACTTTTGATTCCGATAATTTCAATTCAGCACCAGCAATTATTCCATCTTTCTTATGCCACCAAGCGACGATTGGATATGTACCTGGCTGGATTGTTTGTTCGAAAGGATTTTTATTAAAAATGATGGGATCACAAGCAATCATTTTACCTGATGTAACTTTCAACTTGTCCAATGCTTCAGAACGTAGAACCTCACTATTTAGTTTAGATAATTCACGTAATAGCTTTGACATAATCTTTCTCTCCCTTTCATTTTCTTATTATTAAAAAGATTGTTCATAAAGAGAAATGTTAATTAGTACGGATTTCCTTCATCTCGCCCACTTAACTTCGTTGTCCACTTGAATTTTGAGATTGGGTATCCCTGCCCCAAAATAGTGGGAAAACCCAGTAATTATCTCTACTCCAAAATTTCTTTCTGCTTCTTTTTCGAAAAAGATTGTAAAACTAAATCATAAGACCAATCTATCATTTTATTAATTTCTTCTTGCCCTAATTCTCTATGTATATAAACTGTATTCCAATGCTTTTTATTCATATGATAACCAGGGATAATTGTTCCTGGATAGTCTTCCCTTACTCTTAGCGCAACATCTGGATCACATTTCAATGTAATCGCTGCTTCCTCTCCTTTTTCATGATTTACAATCGCAAATATTTTATTATGAATTCTCATACATGTTGCATTCCATCCATCTGGAGAATCTTCCGTTGCTTTTCTTTTTGATAGACAGTATGTACGTGTCGCTTCCATAGATCCTTTCACCTCTCGTATTCTCTTATCTTGTAAGCTGATTACGATGCATCACTATTTGCTTCGTTGCTTTGAATTGTTGTTTTCCATAGAATTTTATTAATTTTTCTTCACAAAATAGACTCACAATATCGATATGGGCAAGCTCATCAAGTAACATTGTCATCATTTTCTCACCAATGCCCTTATTTCTTACACGATCATGTACGACAACATTTTCAATATACGCTCGAAAAACACCATCAGTAACTGCTCTAGCAAACCCTATTAACTGATCCTCTTTCCATACGCCAATTGCTATACTATTCTCTAACATTTTAGAAATATCTTCTTCTTTTCGTTCCGGCCACCAGCCAACAGAATTGTAAAGTAGCTTTACTTGGTTTATAGAGACGGATCGCTCATGATGAAATTTATAATCGTACATTTTTATTTATCTCCTAACATTTAATTTACATAACATAATTATATTATACTTATAAACGTTTCTCTAAAAAGTGTTGGCTATATCCTTTAGGATGATCTTCGACTACTCCAAACTCCCTGTATCCATGCTTTTTATAAAATTCAGGCGCTTGAAAACTAAATGAATCAAGCAATATGAGTCTGCATTGTTTTTCTTTTGCAAATTCCTCGATTTTATTTAGCAGTTGACTACCATATCCCTCATGACGTACTGACTCGTCCACCCATAAAAAATCAATGTGAAGGTGATAAAAATATATCGTTCCTGTTATGCCACCTAATATTTTTCCAGCATCATCTTTTACTAGAAAGTTTACATGTTCTAGTGGTTGTTTTACTTCCTTTGGTAGAACAGACATATTGTACTGGATTACTTTATTCCTAATGTATTCACTATCTTTTGAGTTAGTTTGTTGTATCAGTTTCAACATACATTCCTCTTTTCAATTTTGTCTTATCACTTTCCAAAATTCGACAATAAACTCATGAATTCCTTTTTTAGTCCTACAAAACTACTTTGGGTAACATAAAATTTCCGTTCTCTTTATAAAATGGAACAACATTCACTACAGCAGCAGTATGTAACGCCCCGTATATGTGTGGGTATTTTTGCCCATTAGAAGCAAGCTCATATTTTATTTCTGCCTCAACTAATGCCGGATCAATGATAAGTAAAACTAACTCTGATTCATTGCTAAAATGTGTTTCTGCAACTTTTAGAGATTGTTCCAAAAAAGAACAGTGAATAAACCCTTCTTGCTTAAGTGATGTTTCGGTTATTTCTCCTTTTGCTTTTCCTACTTCCCATTCGCTTTTTTTCATTACCTTTGTAATTATAGTCATTTTCTTTCTCTCCTTTTCTTTTTTTATAGAAAAACAAGAGGATTTTCCTGTGTATCACTTGAAAATCCTCTTCAATCATTTGTTATTTACTCACATAAAATTCGTTTTGTATTCCTTGAATTAAAGGTGATGCTTCTCTAGAATAAAAAATCCATAAATCATGGAGAGATCTCGTACATCCAACGTATAATAATTTTGCATCATGCTTTGTATCCTTATAGTGTATTTCATCCACATCTATAAGAAGTACCGCATCAAATTCTAAGCCTTTCGCTAAATAGACAGGTACAACTGAAATACCACCCTCATATTTACTTTGGTTTACTTCGATAACATTAACAGTGATTCCTGCAGCTGTTAACTTCTTATATATGTTACGGCACTCATCTTCTGTTCTTCCTATTACAGCAATCGTCTTCACATTTTCATTCTGCATCTTTTGTAGCGTCTTAACAATTGCTGCAAATTGATCATCTGTAGAAATAACCTTTACTTTCTCACCGCTACGAAAAACAGGAGTTGCGAGCCCTACTGGAATATCAGCATTTTTAATGACTTCATTTGCAAACTCGATAATTTCTTTTGTAGAACGATAACTTCTCGTCAGTTCATAATAACCTGTTTCTTGAAATACTTCTTTAAAGTCATTCCAGTCTTCAATCCCTTGATAATCATATATCGCTTGAGATAAATCACCTAATATGGTAAAAGAGTTACCTAGTGTAATTTCTTTTAATATATAAACTTGGAATGGTGAAAAGTCTTGCGCTTCATCAATCACAACATGATGAAATTTTTGTCCAATTTCAATTCCTGTTATTTTATGATGAATATAAATAAGAGACGGTAAATCTTCTACATATACTTCTTTTTTACGGCAGTTCTTTTCTGTTTCTTGAACAAGTTCTTCAGGTAATACGTCCAATATTTCTTTTTGCTTCATCATTGAACCGTAAAGTGACAATGGACTCATTTTAGGCCAAAATTTCATATAAGCATTCAATCTCTTTGTCGCTTCTTTTTTCAATGCCTTTTTCTCATTCGTTTCTCCGACCTTTTTGAGTTCAATCTCAATCCAGCGTTTTATACGGCCCACTAATCGTTCTCTTCGCTTCTTTAATGGATAATGCTTATATTCAACTTGCATCCATTTTTTAATTTCTTCCACTGGAATAACAGCTCTATCCCATGCCTCAAAATCTTTTGTTGGTACTAAATCCTTTTCAAATTGAATCATACTCTCTTCAATAAATGACTTAAACTTCATCGTCCCTTTTAATTTACCGAGCATAACCTTGTTATCATCACGATTAATTGAAAAAGCTTCTTTCAACTTTTCTTCTGTATGTTTCAATTTCACCGCACCATCTAATGTACGCAGCGCCCAATCTTGAAATGTTGTTTGCCTAATATTTCCTACACCAAGTTCAGGAAGTACACTAGAAATATAATCTAAAAACAAACTATTTGGAGCAAATACAATCATTCTCTCCGCTTCTAACTGTTCACGATATTCATAAATTAAAAAAGCAAGGCGATGTAAAGCGATTGTTGTTTTTCCGCTTCCTGCAACCCCTTGGATTAATAATGGTAAGTTTTTTTCTGCACGAATAATGTCATTTTGCTCAGATTGTATCGTCGAAACGATATCCTTTAATTTGTTATCCTTGTTTTCACCTAGTCGATATAGGAGAAAATCATCTGCAAGCGATACATCTTCACTTCCTTTTACATATGTATCAACAACACGTTCTAGTTCTCTTTTGCGAATTGAAATGTTTCGTTTTAAATAAACATCGCCTTCTACTAATCCATCTGGTGAGTGATAAAAAGCCGGTTCTTCACCACCAGTAAATGAATAAAACATACTAGCAACAGGTGCACGCCAATCAATAACAATCGGTTTCATCGTATCTTCATCTGAAACACCTACTTTACCAATATAAATTGGATTTGGTTCTAACTGTCCATCTTCCTGAAAATCTAATCGTCCAAAGTATGGTTCTTGCACACCAATACGTAAGTTTTGCCGACTTGATTCCCTCATACTTTCAAGGATTTGTTCTTTAAAATCCTCTCCATAATAAACAGGGATTTTTTCCAGTTTCTCTAATTGCTCATCCATTGTAGATAAAGTATCTTTCATCCGCTGTAATTCTTCTTCAAATATATTACTCATTGTGATGATTCCCTCCTGTCCGTTCGAAAATTTCAGTCGAGATATAATTCTATAAAAAATACGTTTATAAAGTCAATAGTTTGAGCAAGAATTTTCTAAAATATAAGAATACAAGAAATAATCCCGCCTTTTTTCACTATTCATTATTTGATTTTTCTCTTTTATACGATAAACATTCGTACAGAAATGTTCATTGATAAAATAGATAAAGGCATAAATAAAATCCCATCACCATCAAATATGAAATTTATATGCTAAATTCACTTATTAAGCTATTAATTCCCAGTCGGAGTAAATAAAACCATCTTTTTTGAAGTGTANNGAATTACATACTTACCAAATAAGTCTAGGGATGAAAGTACTTTATGATGTTCTAATCCACCAAAATTCATTACTGCCATAAAATTCGTAACACCTATTTCCCTGTAGGACTGAATTTGTTTAATAACTTCATTAGGACTTCCTATTACGGGATCAAATTTATGTTTAAGGTCTTCATATGAGATATTCGTCCCACGCGGAGTATTCATAAATAGTTGATAAGGATCTTTTACATTGGATTCAGCATCTGCATATGTTTCACCAACATGAACATGAAATGCAACAGGGATTTCCAACTCTTCTGGATTACCGTATCCTGACTTTAGATACGTATTCTTGTAAGTATCAATCAGCTTTGCTAATTCATCTCGTGATTTACTAAACCCAAGCCCCATGAATTTGTTTCCCATACTAGCAACATGACTAACACCTTTTTCACTAGAGGTTGCAATCCAGTGAGGCGGAAACGGGGCTTGTATTGGCTGGACACTAAGTTTAAGATCATTGTATTGAAAAAACTTTCCTTGATGGGAAAAAGGCTTACCTGACCACGCCTTACGTAACACTTCTAGAGACTCGTTAAAACGCTCAGTTCTGTCCTCTAATGAAATATTATAACCATCAAATTCCTTCTGTGCATATCCGCTGCCTAACCCAAAATTTAATCTTCCGTTTGATAAAAGATCAACCATCGCATAATCCTCAGCAACTCGTATAGGGTTGTGTAATGGAAGTACTGAAACACCCACACCAAGACGAATTCTATTCGTCCTTTGAGATACCGCAGCGAGCAGAACTGCTGGAGAGGGATTAATACCAAAATCTGAGAAATGATGTTCTGCAAACCATACCCCATCAAAATTCATTTCTTCAGCCCGAACGGCTTGCTCCAATACCTCATTATAGAATTGTCTAGGAGTTCGGGATAATTGATTGGGGTAATTATCAAATATTGTTAATGTACTGAAATTCATTTAATATCGCTCCTAATAATTTTATTTAGTTTCTTTACTTCACGGATTTCTTACAGAAAATCTAGATGGTACTGTATTTGAAAATAATCATTCTAGTTTTCCGAATCGTTCCACTGACGACTTATTTCTAGACCATAATCCATACCGTAAACTTCTTTTATAGCTTTAACTTTTTCAAGACTTTCCTCGCTAAACACAGATTTGTTTTCAAAAGAATGAAGAACTATTCTTTCAAGAAGAACACCTAGTGAAATATCATGATACTCTGCCATCGCTTTCAAAACTTTTACCATTCTTTTTTCCATCCTAATTCCAGTTTGTACACGTTCAACTTTAATTTTTTGATCTTTTCCATTTATTTGTTTATTATGTTGTTTCATAATTTTACATCCATCTCGTTAAAAAATGATATTACGTTACCTATATAACAATGTACCATTATAACAACATTGCATGTTTTGTCAATTGTGTCATTATATTATTGGTTTAACATAATGGATTCTCGCACAATTACTATTATCAAGATAATAGTACTTTGTATCCATATAATGAAAAAAACGCTATTCTTTTTGTAGAAATATACAAAAAGGATGGCGT
>NZ_JBALQK010000200.1:0-7336 GCF_036965845.1 Bacillus sp. JJ1127
TGTTTTGTGTACTGTGCATATAAACGACTTGCATATACGTCTTATATAAAAAGTGTTGATATATATGAGATTAATTCAATTTTATAAAATAAAAGCTATATATAAGTCTTGTATATAATAACCTTATATAAGACTTATATATAATGACTTGATATACGTCTTATAATGATGTAATATATTTTTAGGAATAATTAACCAACGTTTTAAGGGGGGGACAACTTGAACGAGGTATTAAGTGAAAAATATAAACAGAACAAATTTACTCCTGAAGTTGTAGAAATGTTCGCAGACATTATTGAAGAAGACGAAATACTATACAATGTATTTCATTACATAGGATCTCAAGTAAACAAACAATACCAAGAGACAAAGTATATGAGAGGTATTTCAATAAATGAGATAGTAGAAAATGTTGTTATTGATAGGAGAGTAAAGAAACCTAAGGGAAAATCCTATTCGTTAGAAATTGAAAGAACTAATATTTCTAGAAGATCAGCAGAGGGAAGTGTGGGTACTTTAGCTGCCATGTCATTAATAACAGAAAAAATTATGCATCCGTATAAGTTTTTAATTTCAACAATAAGAGGACAACAAATTTTAATTGAATTAGAGAAACGTAAAAACAAGTAAAAAGAACGAAGGAGAGATGGAAAATGGCAAAAAACTTTCTGAAAAACGAAGTTGCTGTAAAGATGACTATGGTTGGTTTTGGGCAAGCTGGAACTAGAATGGTAGATAAGTTTGCTGAGTATAAGCATACAGATGGTACAGCAGTATATAATTGTCTTGCATTAAATAGTAATGACGGAGATTTAGCCGAACTGAAGCATGTTCCAAAAAGCAATCAGGTTTCACTAAAATTAGGTGGTTTAGGTAAAAATCCTGAACGTGCTGTAAAGGTTTTAGAATCTAATGATGATGCTAAAGATAAATTAAAAGAGTTTATTACAGAACGTGTAAGACCATCTGATGAATTAGTGTTATTTTTTGCTGGTTTAGGCGGTGGAACAGGTACATCTACAATTATTAAAGCAATTGAAGAATTCTCTGCTTTTCATAATAAGCCTGTTATCGCGGAAGAACTAAAAAGTATGGCGATGAAAATTCCTAGAGAAGAACTAATAGCAAATCAACAAAAATATGCGAAAATTGCTTTCAATAATGCAATTGAACGTAAAGATTTCATTAAAATGGGCATTGTGGTTACACTTCCAGTTAGAGCGGATGGACCTGATGTACTGAGACAAGTAAATAAATTCTCACAAGAAATTTGGAAGTTAGCAAATGATCCGGCTAAAGGCGTAGCATTTGTTGTGTTTGCAGATAATCAACATTTTTATGATGAGTTTAAAGGATTAAATGAAAATGAGAAAAAAGGAATTGCAAACTCACGGGACTATGCAAACCAGCGCATTGGAGATATTATTCATGAGTTAAACACAGCTGCAAACGGCTCTGGAACATCTGTAATTTTAGATTCTCAAGACTTTAAACGAATTCTGCTAGAAAGAACTGGCTGCTTAGTAATTAATAAGGTTTCACGTAACATGAATCAAATTGAAAATAGTAAAGAAATTGTAGATATGTTCTCAGAATCATTAAAAGGAAGCTCATTCCACCATCCAATTGATCTAATGAAAACAAATGAAAATGGAGATTTAGAGGCATCTAAAGTGCATCATTTTGGTATGTTGGCAATTTTAGATGAACAAAAGAATATTGATGATTCATTTATGGATGATGCTAAGGTAGAAGTAACAAACAAACTACCAATCAATGGAACTGTTTTTAATGGATATCTAGTTAGTAAGAATGACTTTATGGGTAGCGTGTATACTTTCTATAAAACAGATGCACTACCATCTCGCTTATCTAAAGGATTAGTCGAAGAATACAATGAATTTAAAGAAAAACAAAATCAAATTCAATATAAAAAGTCCCAAATTACAACTATTGAAGAACAAGATTCGGATGATGATTTCAACATTAATTTTGGTGATTACTTTGAAATAGAACCAGCTAAAGATGAAGAAAAGAATGTACAAAATGATGAAGAATTAGCTGCATTTATGGACCCAGATAAAATGTTTGGAACAAAATAAAAAATAAGCCTGGAATTTTTCAGGCTTATTTTTCTATATTCATTGTATTTTGTATATACTCAATCATGTTTTCATCAATGTAGTTTTCTATGAAAAGTTGTTTCCGCGCAAGATCTTCTTCTTTTTTAAACCAACCAACTTTTTTAATTCGGGTTTCTTCAGGAAGAGTATTCCACTCTTTTTCAGCTTGTTTTCTTAACTCTGTACGCGCTCTGTGCTGAATAATCATATTATCTAGTCTTTCTTGTCTTTGGCGCTCTTTTAAGGTTTCAGGGTCTTCTGGTTCAGGTAACGCAGAACGTACAGCTTCCTCAAATTTTTCTCGATACTCCATTTCAATGCTTTGTAAATGCAATTGAAGCTTTTGCTCAACTATTTTTTCGATTGTTGCAGCTGCTTCATGTATGTTTAATTGAGCTGAAACTTCACTGGTTTGATTTTCTGGTGAAACTGGCCTTAGTTCAAATTGATGTGGTAAAAGTTCAATAATTGCATCTAGTGACCATTTTTCGTCCCTCTTCTGCTTGATAAATAAAGCAATATCTAAATCAAGACTATTATATAATTTTTCATTTGTATTATTGGTTCTAAGAGTCCCATGTAACCCTTTTTCTTCTAAGGTGTTGAACCAATTATATACCGTATTGTGATGGCGGCCTACTAACTTTGAAAACTCAGTTATTCGCCATGCTTTTTCAAAAGCGTCTTCATGAATAAAGCTTTTATTAGTTTCTTCACCATTTTCAGTGGTAGTTTGCTTATCCTGTTCAATCATTGTTATACCTCCTTGGAATTTAATCGTAGAAAGTGAAATTAACATGTTAAGTACTTTTCGGCAATACTAATTAAAATACCTTCATAAAATGAAATTAACATCAAATATAGCATTAACATGTAATCAATTGTTGGTTAACATGACATTAATGTTTGTGTAAAATCGATATAAATATGTTAATGTCATGTTAATGTTTTGTTGTTTATAATGCGCTATTTGGAGTGTTAACTCGCTTTATTGTTGCTATGAAATTAACAAATTAGTCTACAATATGTTAATGATAAGTAAATAAAAGTGATTTGTAAATAAATTATAAAGATATAATATTAAACTTATAATATAAAAAACTTAAAGTTTATGTATAAAACAAATAAAAAAAGCCCATACTTGATAGTATAGGCTCTATTATTTAATTAATAATGCTAGGTAGTATGAATCTAAAATCTGAATAATGAATTGGCTGTAATGGTTCAGTAGAATTAACACCAAGATTATTGTAATAATCTTCATGTACTATACTAATTGGCTTTTTCTCACCATTAAAGCCAATAGATATTAAATCACAGTTTATAACTTTTATAGAAGTATACAGTAATTGTACATTGAAACCGAATTTTATAATTGAGTCTTCAGGTTTAACTGATGGATCAGGTGTTGTAATATCCTCAGTTTGTATTAAGATTTGTGCATTGCCCTCGGATTTTTCTTCATTTTCTATAGTGATAGCATTATTATTCAATGTAAAGATACCTGTTGGCTTATTGGATGTAAATAGCATTATTTGTTCTAGAGCCTCTAATATCTCACGTTTGTTAACTAAAATTACATTTTCGTAAAGTGGCGAAAGTAATCTAACTAAGACATCGGGATATTCGCCCTCAAGTGTTTGGGTTCTAAATGTTTCAGTATCACTTGATAAAATAAATGTATTATCAAGTTTGCTCAGTTTAATTGATTTTTTTGTATCGAAACTATTGATAGCTTCTTTTAAAGCAATGGCTGGAATTGTCATTTTAATTTCTTCTTTGAAGGCTGTCTGTAATTTAATAGCTTTATATGCTAGTTGATGGCTATCTGTAGATTGAAAGGTCATGAGATTCTCTGATACAGTTAGGTGAATGCCTTTTAAAATAGGTCTTTGATTTGAAGTAGACGCCGCATAGCAGACGCTGTTTATAGCTTCTTCTAATATAGAACACTCTATGTCAGCGAAATATTCCGCTTGACTCGGTTTAATTACAGGATAATCGCTTACTTTAAAGGTATTTAGAGTGAAATTGCTTTTACCAGAGATTACTTGAAGAGTATTTTTGGATAGTTTTAGTTTAATAGGCTCTTTTGTTAATTTTTTTGCGACATCTACTATTTTCTTTTCAACTAATACTGTTCCTTCTGATATTACTGATACGTCTTCATCACAAAAAACAATACGCTCAATTGTTTCTTTTGAATTAGTGGCAATAAATCGCAATTTATCTGTTTCAGCTACAATCAAAATACTCTCAAGAATAGGCTCTTTTTTATCTTTACCTGCAAATTTCACCACACTAGATAAGCTTTCAACTAATTTAGATTTTGAAATTTTAATGTGCATAAATATTTCCTCCTTAAAAATATAAAATGTTAATGTCATGTCAATCTCTAAGAGATTCAGTTGATATAACATTGATATTTTGGTGACTTACCATGCTTAACATGTTAATTTCAGTTGATATGTTAATAACAAATGTACATTCTAATTCATTCAATTTCGTTTGGTGTTAACATGAAATTGATAGTTAGATTGCACTTTTGCTTTGTTTTAAATAGTTATCTGTATATTCAACAGCTGCTTCGTTCATAAATCCAATAGTAGTTTTAAAATTACTAAATTGTTGATTACAGCATCTTGATAACTCATTTAATATAAGTTTTTCAGTATTTGAATTACTGGCCATTACTGCAATTTCTGCAGAATGTTTTATTATAGAAATGTAAAATTCTAATTGTTTTTCATTTAATTTTTTAAAATCGCGTTGCTTAGGGTATGAAGGTATTAATATTTCTTTTCGATCATCAATATTAATTTTTAACGCTTTTTCATAATTGTTTACGATGTTCCATAATTCATTGTAATTGCTGTTTGATGGTGTAGTTGTATTACTTGTTTGTTGGTGGTTCGGATTTAAGCATAGGTATAAGCCGATCCCAACGGATTCGCATGCCTTTACAAATGCTCTAGCCATTGCTGATTTTTCATCATCGCCTAAATCACAAATTTGTCCCACAACTCCATTTTCTATATTTTTCTCTTTATTAGAAAATCTGTTCAATTTCTTTGCATCTGTGCCACAAACAATTCTTTTCTCGCCGCCCCATTCTGTAAAGTCTAAAGTTAACTTACATGTTGTTCTTGCCCACATAATAGGGGGGACGCTACTTGGTTCTGCATAGAGTTCTTGAATTGGATATTCAATTGAAAATCCATAAACCCCAAAAATCTCTATTAATCTCTTTCTAGCTTGATAATGAGGAATGTATGGTTTACCATCTTTGTATTTCAATTCACTCTTTTCAAATGGAGCTAATAAAGCGTCGTGTACAGCTTCTAAACTTTGGTATTTTCTTTTTTTGAACATCTTTTTTCCTCCTTTTAAACACAAAAATGCCCTTCGAAGGAATCTATTTTTTTACACGAAGAAAGTGTAATAAAATCGATTACCCGAAGGGCATGAGTGTTTTTTGAAATAAAATAAAAAATAATGGTACATTTTAAGTATATGTTTTGTAGTCTGTATTTTCAATTAATTTTTCGAGAGAAACACTTAGTAATTTGATAGAAAAAGAATATTCTTATTATGACAAGGAATTTAAATTGTTCGTTAAAAATTTGAATAAAGGAAGGAGGGGGAAAGGTGCTTATTGATACATTGATACCAGAAAATGATTCTGAAATATTGGTGCTTTGTAGAAAAAGATTAGGAATTAAACAAAACGAATTAGCTAAAGAATTAGGAGTAACTCCTAGCCATTTATCCAATATAGAAAATGGTAAGTATGAGCTTTCATACAAAATGAGGAAACAGTTATGTCGTTTATTAGAGGAATTTAATTTGAGTAGAGAGCAAGGTGGTGCTTGAATTGAAAGTTTTAGTTTTAAAATCAATTGCTACCGAATTTAAAAAGGTTATTGAAGAATTTTTTCCTGGTGATGAGATCATTGAAGTTACGTATACCAACATAGATGATTATAATGAGGTTTTTGCAGTTTTCGTGGATTCAGAAGAAATAATAGGCGAAAATGGAAGTAGTTATATTGCAATGCTGCGGCAAAACTTAAGAGCGAATTACAAGGTATGCTTAGCTGATGAATTAGATAGTTTAGAACTAGATCTTATAACACATCCTTTTAAAGTAGTTGATAATACACCCGACAGTTTACATTCTTATTTACAAAAGATGATTATGGTTAACTCAAGAAGCAATGTAGTTGAGGGAGGCCAGGGGAATTCCGGTAGTAAAGAATCGCGTGATAAAAATAATGAAGATATAGAAATAGAACCTCATATTGTAGAGGAAGTTAAAATACGAAAATTAAATACTGCTAAAAATGAACAAGACAATATTGTTCAAAATGAAACCAAGGCAATCGAGAAATATAACAATGGAAATGTAGCTGCTGGTAAAGAGAATTATTTAGAAAAACCTCTTGAAAATCAAAATGATAACAATTCTAAGGATGATATATGTAGTAGAGAGGGTACTCCGGTAAGTGAAGAAATTAAAAAAGAGACTATAAAAAGGGAAAGTGTTCTTGCAATAAGTGAAGAAACATATGAAAAAGCAATACTAAATCTTAGAAATTATATAAATATCCCTGTTCATAGAAGAAAACTAATAGGTGAAAAAGTAATTGGTGTATGGTCGCCTATTAATCGTGTAGGCGTTACAAGCTTTTTGACTAACCTCGCCGTGTTTATGGCTAATTACTCAATTTCAATTTCTGTGTTAGAAGGTGTATCAAATACACCAAAATTATATTCATATGTTCAAAAATTTATGAAGATAGATGAACGTTGGATATCATTAAGTGATTATTTAATTAACCCTAATCTAACAACACAACACATTCCACTTCATTATAAGGGAGTAACCTTTTTCCCGTTTAATCGTAATAATTATAAATGCTTTACAGATAACATAATGAACCGCTATTACATTGAAGGGCTACGTTTTTTTGATTTAGTCTTTTTAGATATTCCTTCTGGTCCTATGGTAAAGCATACGCTTGAAAGTTTAAGACACATTGATGAATTATGGATTCTATGCAATAACGATGTATATAATTATAATCTTGCTTCGAAATTTATTACTCAAAAAATAAATCCTAAAGTTGAAACTAAACTCATCTTCGTAGATCAGTTTGAGTTTAGTAAACCGAAAATAATTCAGAAAATGTTTGAATCTGATATTTTGTTTG
>NZ_JBALQK010000200.1:7386-7592 GCF_036965845.1 Bacillus sp. JJ1127
GAGGAAGTAGCTAAAATACAATACTCTAATAAACTTTTTGTTGAGGATGATGCAACATTTGAAAAGATAAAGCCTGGATTCGAGCAAATTATGAATTATTTAATACCTGAATCGAATTTTAAAGGCAGTTATAACGATGAGTCTAATGTAAAAAGGATTTGGAATGTAATGAAGAAAATTATAATTAATCCCTAGATTAAATTAGG
>NZ_JBALQK010000201.1:0-6145 GCF_036965845.1 Bacillus sp. JJ1127
GAATTTTATTTTTATTATAATTAATTTAAATAAAAAATGAGAGGAGAAGGTGAAGTAGTATGCTAACGATAAAGAAAACGCTTTGTGATAATAAAGTTAATCCGATAGGGATAGATTCAAAAGTCGTAAAAATTAGTTGGCAACTGAAATCTAATAGACGAAATGTTATACAGAGCGCATATCAATTGCAAGTAGCGACTGATACGGAATTCCAAACGTTATTATTTGATTCTCATAAAGTAAAATCAGATCAAAGTTTACATATGCCAATAAATTCGTTTCAATACAAAGTGGAAACACGTTATTTCTACCGGATAAAGGCGTGGGATAATCAAGGAGAGGAATCAGCTTGGTCAGAAGTGGCATTTTGGGAGACAGGATTGCAAAGTGGAGAAAACTGGGAAGGGCATTGGATCGCTGCTTCAAAAGAGAAAACACAAGTTATGTCTTTTAACAAAACATTTCATATTGAGAAAATAGTAAAAAGAGCGCGATTGTATATTACAAGCTTAGGATTATATGAAGCGTGTTTAAACGGGGAGCGTATAGGGGATTATTACTTTACTCCTGGATGGACGAGCTATGATAAACGAATACTTTATCAAACTTATGATGTAACAAAAATGCTCCAGAGTAAGCAAAATGATATTTGTGTATTAGTTGGAAATGGGTGGTTTAAAGGGCCGCTTACAATGCGTAGTGTACGTAATAATTATGGGAATCAACGTGCAATAATTGCCCAAATTCATATAACATATGAGGATGGAACAAAAGAAAAAATTGTAACAGATGAAACGTGGAAAGTAACACAAAGCCCGATTTTATATTCAGAAATTTATAATGGGGAAGTTTACGACGCTAGATTAGAAGAAACTAAGCAAGAGATAGAAGCTGTGAAAACGATAAACCATTCGAAACAAATTATAGTAGCACAAGAAAATGAGCCAGTTCGTCAAATGAAGAGAATAAAACCAATTGCTATTTCAAGGCTGCCAAATCATGAGTGGCTAATAGATATGGGACAAAATATGGTAGGATGGGTCCGCTTGGCAATTCATCATGCTTATACTGGTCAAAAGGTGGAACTGCACCATTCTGAAATATTAGATAAAGACGGTATGTTTTATACAGGGAATCTTCGAAAGGCGAAGCAAAAGATTGTGTATATTGCGAAAGGTGAAGAAATAGAAACGTTTGAACCTCATTTTACGTTCCAAGGCTTTAGGTATGTGAAAATAAGTGGTTTAACTCACCGACCCGCAATTGAAGATTTTGAAGGAATTGTTTTGCATACTGATATGAAGAGTGCGACACAATTTGAGACATCTAATTTACTTATAAATAAGCTACACCATAATGTAGAATGGGGACAGCGCGGGAACTTTCTTGATGTACCAACAGATTGTCCGCAGCGTGATGATCGGCTTGGATGGACGGGAGATGCACAAGTGTTTATTGGAACAGCAACGCAAATAATGGATGTGCAATTATTTTTTGAAAAGTGGTTGGAAGACTTATTGTTGGATCAAAATAAAAATGGTGCAGTTCCGCTTGTTGTTCCAGATGTGTTTGGAAAGCGTGAAGACTTCAATCTTGATACTTCGGGTGGATGGGGAGATGCAGCAATTATTTGTCCTTGGGTGCATTATTTACATTATGGAGATGTAGCAATTTTAGAAAATCAATATGAAAGTATGAAAAAGTATATAGATTATATAAGAGTACAAGGAGAAAATGAGTACATTTGGGATACTGGATATCATCTAGGGGATTGGCTTGCCTTAGATACAAAGGAAGGGATATATGAAGGTGGAACAGATAAACATTTCATTGCAACAGCTTTCTATGCTTATTCAACATCAATATTAAGGCAGATTGCAGCCATTTTAAGAAAACGAGAAGATGAGCAGTTTTATGAAAATTTGCACACAAATATAGTAAAGGCGTTTCAAGATGAGTTTGTTACACAAAATGGAAGACTAACTTCTGATACGCAAACTGCACATGTATTAGTACTAATGTTTGATTTAGTAAATGATAAAATAAAGAAGAGGGTATTAAAACGATTGATTGAGCTACTAAAGGAAAATAAATATCATTTAACAACTGGATTTATAGGTACGCCGTATTTGAATTTGGTACTAAGTAAATTCAATCGTCATGACCTTGCATGTCAGCTGCTATTTCAGGAGGATTATCCCTCTTGGTTATATCAAGTGAAAAAAGGGGCTACAACAATTTGGGAACACTGGGATGGAATAAAAGAGGACGGTACACTTTGGAGTGACGATATGAACTCTTACAATCATTATGCGTATGGCTCCATTGCAGAATGGATTTATCGATACGTCGTTGGATTGGAAGTAGATGTGATGAAACCTGCATATAAACATTTTTATATGCAGCCGCATTTTAATTCTAAGTTAGAGTGGATAAAAGTAAGGCGTGAAACAGCTTATGGAGAAATTAAAATTGAATGGCGTGTAGAAGATGAACAAGCAATATTAAATGTTTCCGTGCCAACTAATACAACGGCAACGTTGCGAATAGGGGAAAATCAATGGAGGCCGTTACATACATTAGAAGAGAAATTAGGATCGGGCGATTATGAATTTAGATTTTGTAAAAACATAAATGCATTAGCAGAATTCTGTTAATATAGAAATGTTTTTTTTATTAATTAGGCTTGCTAAATCTGTTATTATTATTGTGGTTGTTAATAATATGATAAACTCCATATAGAAAAGATTGAAAGAGGGTTTTCTTACATATGAAACATGCTGAATATGAATACTTAAATTTGTGCCGCCATGTTATGGAACATGGTACAAAAAAAGAAGATCGCACAGGGACAGGGACTGTATCTGTATTTGGATATCAAATGCGTTTTGACCTTAGCAAAGGTTTTCCTTTATTAACAACAAAACGTGTTCCATTCCGCTTAGTAGCAAGTGAACTTCTTTGGTTTATGAAAGGTGATACAAATATTCGTTATTTACTTCAAAATAACAATAATATTTGGAATGAATGGGCGTTTAAAAGCTGGGTAGAAAGCGATGCTTATAAAGGGCCAGATATGACAGACTTCGGACTGCGCTCGCAGCAAGATGAAGAATTTAAGAAACAATATGATGAACAAATGGAATTATTTAAAAAGAATGTTTTGGAAGATGACGACTTTGCGAAGAACTATGGATATTTAGGAGATGTATACGGAAAACAGTGGCGTGCTTGGAAAACAACAGCAGATGAGACAATTGATCAGTTAAAAGATGTAATTGAAATGATTAAGAAAACACCAGATTCACGCCGATTAATCGTTTCGGCATGGAATCCTGAAGACGTGCCAAGTATGGCTCTTCCGCCTTGCCATACGTTGTTCCAATTTTATGTAGCAGATGGAAAGCTTTCATGTCAGTTGTATCAAAGAAGTGGTGACATTTTCCTCGGCATTCCATTTAATATTGCAAGTTATTCACTGTTAACGCACTTAATTGCACATGAATGTGGTCTAGAAGTAGGAGAATTTGTTCATACAATTGGAGATGCACATATTTATACAAATCATTTCGAACAAGTAGAGAAGCAGTTAGCGCGTGAACCGCGTCCATTCCCGACACTTACATTAAACCCAGATGTGAAATCTGTGTTTGATTTTGAAATGGAAGATTTAACATTAGAAGGATATGATCCACATCCAGCAATTAAAGCACCAGTTGCAGTGTAATTGTAAAAGGAGATGAAAACATGATTATTTCATTTATGGTCGCAATGGATGAAAATAGGGTAATCGGTAAAGATAATAAATTACCGTGGTATTTACCAAGTGAGCTACAATATGTTAAGAAAACGACAATGGGACATCCACTTATTATGGGGAGAAAAAACTATGAAGGAATCGGAAGACCGCTTCCAGGAAGACGTAACATTATCGTAACACGCAATACGGATTATCACGTAGAAGGCTGTGAAATCACGCATTCTGTGGAAGAAGTTTTTGAACTTTGTAAGAATGAAGAAGAAATTTTTATTTTTGGTGGAGCTCAAATTTATGAGTTGTTTTTACCCTATGTAGAAAAGTTATATATAACGAAAATCCACTATGCATTTGAAGGGGATACGTTCTTCCCAGAGATTGATATGAAAGATTGGAAAGAAGTGTTTGTAGAGAAAGGCGTGACGGATGAAAAAAATCCGTACACATATTACTACCATATATATGAAAAACGGCAATAACAAAAAGATTGATGTGAATGGGAATGTTCACATCAATCTTTTTATTTACATAACTAGATAGAACTTTATGAGTAGGTTTCGTTGATGCTATAATGAGAGCTAGCATGTGTGTAATATTATGGGATTGGAAAATAATTCGAAGTACAGTTTCTTTGTTTAGTAAAAGGAGGAGAATCGGTTGAAAAAATTATGGGGGTTGCTTTTTCTATGCTTTGCACTCGCACTAGTTGGATGTAGTAAAGAAGAAAAGCCAGAGCAGGCATTTGATACATATGCAAAAGCATGGAATAAGCAGAAATTTGCAGATATGTATGATCAGTTGTCAGAAAATGCGAAAAAAACCATTTCAAAAAAAGAATTTACAGAGAAATACGAAAAGATTTATGCAGGAATAGAAGTTAAAAATTTAAAAGTAGACACAGGAAAAGTAAAAGAGGATAAACAAGATAACGAGCCTGTTCCTTTTAAAGTAAGTATGGATACAATGGGCGGGAAAATTTCCTTCTCACATGAGGCAAAATTAGTGAAAGAAAAAAATGGAGATAAAGAATCTTGGAAAATAGATTGGACTCCAGATTTCATTTTTCCAGGTATGACAAAAGATAGTAAAATACGCATGCAAACATTCCAAGCAAAGCGCGGGGAAATATATGATCGTAATGGAAAAGGACTTGCTACGAATGGAAAGGCGTCTGAAGTCGGTATTATTCCGGGGAAATTAGGAGATACTGCAGCACAGACAAAAGAAACAATAGCAAAACTATTAAATATGTCAGTAGAAGAAATTGATCAAAAGTTAAATGCAAAATGGGTAAAACCAGATTACCTTGTGCCAATTGGTATTTTACAAGAAGGAGCAACGCAGAATGATTATATTAATTTACCGGGCGTTGCAACGCGTTCAGTAAATGTTCGTACATATCCATTAGGCGAAGCGGCAGCTCATTTAACAGGTTATATAGGAAAAGTAAATGCTGAAGATTTAAAAACACTTGCGAAAAAGGGGTATCAAGCTGATGATCCTGTGGGGAAAGCAGGTTTAGAGCAAGTGTTTGAAGAGAAGCTACGTGGTAAAAAAGGTGGCCGCGTCTTTATGGAAGATGCACAAGGGAAAGAGATAAAAGATTTAGTGAAAACAGAAGCGGAAGATGGACAAAATGTTACTTTAACAATTGATAGCACTGTTCAAGAGAAAATCTTTAATGAAATGAAAGGGGAAGCAGGTTCAAGTGCAGCGATAGATCCACACACTGGTGAAACAATTGCTCTTGTAAGTAGCCCAGCTTATAACCCTAATGTAATTGTGAGAGGTGCATCAAAAGCACAGCGTGAAGCGTGGAATAATGATCCGAAAAAACCGATGACGAATCGATTTACACAATTATCTGTGCCAGGTTCCGTATTTAAGCCTATTACAGGCGCAATCGGTCTTGAAACAAAAACACTTGATCCGAAAGAGGAATTGAAAATTGAAGGTTTAAAATGGACGAAAGATTCTTCTTGGGGAAATTATTATGTAACACGTGTGAAAGATGCAAATCCAATCGATTTTGATAAAGCAATGAAGTATTCCGATAACATTTACTTTGCACAACAAGCTATAAAAATTGGAAAAGAGAAATTTATGAGTGAAGCAAAGAAATTTGGATTCGATGAAAAATTACCAATCGAATACGGATTCCCAGTTTCAAAAATCGCAAAAGATGATATTAAAAATGATATTCAGATGGCTGATACTGGATATGGACAAGGTCAAGTGTTAATGACACCTCTTCATTTAGCTTTAACATATGCACCAATTGTGAATGACGGGAATATACCGTCTCCGCATCTTATTAAAGATGATAAACAAACAAAACCTTGGAAAGAAAATGTAATTTCTAAAGGAAATCAGGAGATATTAAAAAAT
>NZ_JBALQK010000201.1:6150-6457 GCF_036965845.1 Bacillus sp. JJ1127
ATGATCCAGATGGTACAGGGAAAATTGCTAAGATTGATGGAATGACTCTTGCTGGTAAAACTGGGACAGCTGAGTTAAAAGAATCAAAAGAAGCAGAGGGCAAAGAGCTTGGATGGTTTGCTGCATTTGATGTGAACTCACCGAATATGATTGTTACAATGATGATTGAAGATGTAAAGGGTAGAGGTGGAAGTAACGTTCCAGCTGAAAAAGTAAAACATGTTTTTCAAAAGTAATATGTGAGAAAAAGCTATCTCTCTGAAATGTAGAGATAGCTTTTTTGTATAGGTAAAATTTTTAAATTCAT
>NZ_JBALQK010000202.1:0-1902 GCF_036965845.1 Bacillus sp. JJ1127
CGTCAAATAACTCCAAAATCAACTTTTATTGTATATTTTGGAGTTACTTGACGTTTACATCGTTCTCATCGAGCGTGTTCTGCAAATTCGCGTACAGACCTAATGTTCCGTTCGTGAAGCGTTGATTGAAGCGGGCATTAGCCGTTGGAGGCCAATCATGACTGCTGAAGCGACAATTAT
Source organism: Bacillus sp. JJ1127 (assembly GCF_036965845.1). Taxonomy (NCBI): domain Bacteria; kingdom Bacillati; phylum Bacillota; class Bacilli; order Caryophanales; family Bacillaceae; genus Bacillus; species Bacillus sp. JJ1127. The sequence goes on from NZ_JBALQK010000202.1 coordinate 181, forward strand.
CGTACTTGTTCCGCTTGCAACTGGAGCCTCTGAAGGAGGACTGATGTCGAAAAGTCTCACGATCGTCGTCATTGGAGGTCTTATTTCATCCACACTGCATATATTAATAGTCGTACCTATTATTTTTGAGTTGATAGAGAGTATGGTTTCGAGAAGAGAGAAAGAGAGAAAGAAAAAACGGAGCGTCACCTTATCCGTCTAACTCTATAACATTCTGGGAGGATGTCACGTTGATAATTGATTTAATTGTCGCCAATTTAGTAATACCTGGCTTGCTGTCGTTGTGGATCTGGAAATCGCAAGGATCGAGCTTGGTTGGAACCGTAACTTGTTTGTTGACTACTATGTCTTATTTCATATTTTACTGGCTCGGGGATTCCTATAAAGTATTGACAATTTTCGGTTTAATTTGGATGCCATTTATCATTCTCGCATCTTATCGCTTAATTAAAAAAACATATGGAAGTCCTGTATTTCCACACGAAATAGGTAAGTTGGCGACTCTAACCATCATCGTCATGACCTCTTTTATATTTATTTATTTGAACATAACTGCCTTACAATCAAGTTTTTATAAGAATCAGAAGGAAACGGATCACTTCATCTTTTACAGCTCTAAAGCGGATTATTCAGAGGTTGTAAAGCTTGCTTACAATTTAGAACAGCATTACGGGCGTATCATTGGCTTACTTAAAACAGAGCCAAAGACGAAGACAAAAGTAACAGTTTTTTCAAATCAAATCAATCTGGTATATTCGTTGGGGCTATTTTCTAATTTTTGGTCATTAGGCGTATTTGGCGATGACGAACTATTTATCTTATCACCGAAAAACCGGTCTTCTATATTAAATTCAAGCATTCATGAATTTACACATGTCGTGCTGTCTCATATTGACAGTAAACGACCTACGTGGCTGGAAGAAGGAGTTGCCAATTATTTAGGAAATACGGATCTTAATGCCCAAAAAGTGCTCCCAACCTTGGTTTCTGCTGGTAAAATACCTAGCTTTGACGAGATAAATGGGCCAGCATTCGTGTATAGGAACGGGTATCCATATTCCTATACGATCGTGGAATTTTTGGTAATTAAATATGGATATGAGAAATTAAACGACTTCATTCGGCACCCAGAGGAATATAACCGAATATTTGGCGTCAGCAAATCAGAATTACACAGTCTTTGGGTTGATTATTTAAAAGCGAATTATAGCCACTGATCCTAGACTGTTTCAGAAAGGATATCCCAATGAAACCAAATGTATTATATTGTTTGCCGCACGCGTATCTCTCTGATTTTCACCTGTATTTTTCTTTCCTTGTCGAGCTTTGCGAATGGCCATATATCCAGCTTTACACACGTACATGCCGGCGTCCTTGTTAAACTCGAATTCATCTTCTTTTTGACGTTTACTTTTCTACTGAGAAGTACTCTTTGATTGTTTGAAAATCCATATTCGACAGGATATGAAGATAATTTAGACAATATGCACAAATTGCAACTTAACGATTACGTTTTATGAAAAGGAAGAATATATAGAAAGTGATAATGAGTATTTTCCAAAAAAATAACCTTACTACACGTAAGGTTATTTCTACCTATATGGAAATGAGTAGCGACGGATAATTATTTCACCTTCAAACAATTATCCTTTTCTATTGGCTAGTTCTTACAAGCAAATTTTTTAGCAAGCGTACACTATCAATCACGATAAGTATTAATAT
>NZ_JBALQK010000203.1:0-9081 GCF_036965845.1 Bacillus sp. JJ1127
CCCCAAATGATAGACGCGATTGTATAAATAGTTAAATTCAAGTTTTTCCATATGAAAGGGATAATCATATTTGTAACGATTACTACGTATCCAAAGAACCCTTGAATGACGCTATAAATCTCTTTACTCTCTTTTGTGAACTCCTCCAAAGATAATAATAATCCGACTTTCCAAATCCATGTATTCATAAAGACCATTGTAAATGTAAGAAGAAATAAAAATGTAATTTGTCTATTAGATTTCATCCAAAGCCAAAATTCACGTAATGAGAGAAATACTTCCTTTACATGTTTTCTTTTTGTAGCCATCACGTCTTCTGTTACATTCATTTGGATAAGAAAAAGAGCACTTATGAAATATGTAATCGCATCAATAGTAAAAAAGTGAATAACACCGACTGTCTTCATTAATAATATGGAGAGAAATGGGCTAAGTACAGTAATCCCCCTCGTTACTGAATCATATAAACTATTCGTCATATTTCGTTGTTCTGTAGGAGTTATAATTGGTAACAGCGCTCGGTGTGCCGGATTAAAAAAACAACCGCAACATTGAATAAAAAAGCTTATGATGATCATATACGTGTAGGTTAAAACATCGAAGTAATAGCTGAAAACAAGAGAAAGAATGAGCGGAATACGAATTATATCAATCATAATTAGCAATTTCTTTTTCTGCACCCAATCGGCTATAACACCGCCCACTAGTCCAAGCAAAAGATAAGGAATCGTTGTCGCAATTACCATTCCTGTTGTATATAATTCTGATCCAGTTAAATCATAAGCAAGAAAAACAAAAGCTAATCCAGTTAATATATCGCCTAAGCTAGAAACCCCTCCTCCCAGTAAGTAATACATTACATTTTTATTTTTCAAGATGGCTTTATAAAATATGCTCTCCTCTTTCATATTTTATTTCGGAATAAATTTATGAAAGATCTCTGCGATAGCGAATTTTCAAATCTTTTTCATTTTCAAACGCTGTTGCTTTACTTTGTTGTACAAAACCTCTTGCTTCGTAAAAAGGAATTCCTTTTTGATTCCCTTGCATTACAGAAACCCACTGTTCTGTTGCACCTTGTTCAATTTGTCTTTCTGTAATTGCATTTAAAAGCATTGTTCCAATACCTTCTCCTCTTCTACTAGGATTTAAATACAGCACAAAAAGCTCTCCTACTTCTTCACTTGTCATACCACCTCCGCCAGCACCAACTACTTCCCCATTCTCTAAAGCAACATACCAGCCATCCCACCCTTTAATTGACAGGGTAACTTCATTATAAATTCGTTCAAATTGATAGAACTCCTCAATAACCGCATTTATATACTCTTTTTCTCTTAAATCAACATATGTATCACGCCAACCATCTGAGCACACTTTAGAAATCCCTTCCACATGACAAACCAAAGCTTTTTGAATTCGAATCATTTTTTCATCTCCCTAAATTTATAAATAACATTTTTAGTTGATGATAATTCTGAATTGCCATAAAATTATATCAACATTCAAATATCGAATATGTAAATATGAAATATTTATTTTTAGGAGGTTTCTATGAAAAAAGAATTTCTTACAACAACGTACCCAAAAGCAAATATTGACATTATACAATCTATCGGAGTAAATATTGCTACAAATATATTGTTAGTTGATTACCAAAAAAGCAATAATACCATGGCTTCTCCCTGGATCACAGAAACTGTACCCAAGCTATCACAAGCATTCCATGAGATTTTACTCTCTTTACGCTCCGTGCTCGCTCATGGTGCAATACTCAGGGAATTTATTTTAAAAAAATTAGATTTAACGGATTCTACACACTTAGAATGGGAACCTTTCATTTCTTGGTGGGAAAGCCTGTCTAACGAAGAAATCGAAGAGTTAATTACATATGCAATTATTGAAAATATAAATTATTACTATGCTAACTTACCTAATGACAAGAAAATAGATCAACTATTAAATCGTATTCAATTTGATGAAGAAAGTTTATCTAATACACCTACAAGAAGAATTGCTTTAGCTGCGGTTTTAGAAAGTTGGGGCATTACACCTACTGAAGAAAAAATATCTTTTTTTCTAGATTCAAATGAAGTGAAAATAAAAATCATTATCCTATTAAAAGACTTTTGGAAAGCTGCATTTAAACCTGTATGGCTCAATTATTCGAATACTTTGTACCAGGAAATTACGAAATTACAATCTATTTCTACCCATACATGTAAAACAAATGATGAAATTGTTTTTTTGATAACTGGACTATATCCTAACAATACATGGGTTGAAACAATTCGTTCTTCTAAAAACATTACTTTTATTCCAACATTACATATGGGAAACTTTTTATCTATTTTTAAAATAGATGAGATACTATATATTTTGTTTGAACCAAAATTAACAACTAAACTACAAAATGAAGAAACCAATACTCTCTTGAATATTGATGAAATCATCCCTGCTGTTACAGCTTTAGGTGATCAAGTACGTTTAACGATATTAATGACACTTGCTAATAAACAAGAATTATTCGCTCAAGAAATTATCAATGAGACTGAATTACACCAAAGCACTGTATCTCGACACTTAGCCGTGTTAGAAGGTGGTGATCTTATTCATGTGAGAAAAGAAGGTAAAACGAAGTATTATTCTATTAATAAAATTACGGTTGAAAAAACAATTACTTTTTTAAATCATATAAGACGTTAATCAAAAACGTTCGACAATCTCATATTTAATGGTAAAAGAGAGGTGTTGGTTTGGAACAAAGTTTGATTAAAATGGTGCTGCAAACGTTGATTTTATAATAAAAGAAACCCTCGCATTTTGAAAAAAGGTTGATCAAAATACGAGGGTTAAACTTTGTTATGAAGTTAGTTTTTATAAAAAGTTTAATCAAAACTCATTTGCTTGTTTAATCCTGATGTAAGATACTTCACTACACAAAAAATATAACAATAAAGTCGTTTAAAAATCTAAGTTTTATTCAACAATAGCGCCCGATTGGCCCTGCTTGTTATTTGATTATTACTTTTCCATCCATCCCTTTCTGGAAATGGTACCGACATATCAGTTCATATGTACCGGGCTCATTAGGTTTCACGGTAATGGTTTTTTCTTTTCCCGGCTGGACTTCGGCGTCAATTCCGAGCTTTTTCACTGTGAAGGTGTGCTCTTTCTTACCTTGGTTTTTCAATATCAACTTTGTCGTTCTTCCAATCGGAATAGTGATGACATTCGGATTAAAGTAATCATCGTTCAACTCGACCTCAATCATTTTCACTGACTCAATGGGCTGTGTTACGACGCCGGATTCGGCAAATACACTGAGTGAGCCTGGAGTTGTCACAACCACAATCATCACAAGCAAAACGACCAATCCAGTTAACCACTTTTTCACAGACATTCGCAATCCTTCCTTTCCTAAGCACTATTGTTTTCCAATTCATAAAATAGTATCACTATAAATAGAGTTCCAACGTGCTTCAAATAGTAACTCTTTTATCTGAAACAGTGACAAAGAAAAAAGATCGACTCTAATGGCGATCTCCTAGAATCCATTCTTCTTCAATTAACCTGCACCATTCGTTTATGTGTTATACTTCACATTCAAACAAAATATTTTCATCATCTTCAAGTTAATATTCAACAATCTGGTCCGATTGTTGAATAGAATGACCCGCATTTTTTTAACAACTTTATTATTTTTCAAACGACTTTATTGTAAAATTCCCCACCTACTATTTGTAAATAACTCATGAGATAATCTCCTTACATACTACATGTGAAGATTTTTTTATGAAAAGACACCTATTAAAGAAAGAATGGGAATCTTCTTATCACGACAAACGATAGGAAATTGGTTATTATATGGGGCCGATTGTCGGTTAGTGGCTTTGTATGAAAGGATGCATGAGCATCTACTTACTCGAACCATCCTTCATGCAGACGAAACAACCTTCCAAATCTTACGCGAACCTGGGCAGCAACAACCAAGTCCTATCTGTGGTTATACCGTACAGGACGAGAGGACATCCCTATCGTTCTCTATGACTATCAACCTACAAGAGAATGGGAAAAAAGTGAAGTAAATAAAAAAGAACTCCAAAATCAACTTTTATTGTATATTTTGGAGTTACTTTACGTTTACTTTTAGAATGTAATGAAAATTTAAATCACGCTACACTGCGATAATTTTCTTGTTTTTCTTTTTGCTGATTAGGTGGTTGAATGAAGATAGCGATGATAAATGACACGACACACAATACGCCAATCACCATAAAAGTTGGTTTAAATCCACCTAGAATTACACCGATAAAGGAACCTGCGAGTGCTCCAAAACCAAAGCCTTGATACACGATGCCGTAGTTTTTACTATGATTTTTTAGACCGAAGAAATCACCAACAATGGCTGGGAAAATAGTGATATTTCCACCAAAACAAAAAGCAACACTTGCTACACAGGCTAAATAAATGCCATAATTTAAATCCACAAAACTAAGAACAAAGACAGACGTAGCTATAACGACAAACGTTGCAGTAACAATTTTTAAACGGCCGATTTTATCTGACAACGGTCCCAAAATGATTCGGCCAACCGTATTAAAGATTGCAACTATAGCTACAGCATTAGCTGCTGTTGCTGCGCTAAGCCCTACGAGTTGAACACCAATATCCTTTACCATACCAATTAAGTATAAGCCACTCATACATGATGTAAATAGCATGATAAATAACAGATAAACTTGTTTTGTACCTAGCATTTCTCTTGTTGTATAATCACGACTTTTTGTTTCATGAACTGTATCTTGTTCAGCGGCTTGATGGATAAGACAAGCGCCTATCACTATCATAACTGTAACAATTAAGCCCCAATATAAAAACGCTTGTGATACACCAACTGAATCAATGAACTTTGCATTAATGTATTTAAAAATTAGGCTACCCGTACCATATGCGGAGACAGATATACCAGCAATTAAACCTTTACGCTCTGGAAACCACTTTAGTAAATTGGATAGTGAAGTAATATAGGCTGTACCATCTGCGTAACCTACAACAACTCCTGCTAATACATAAAGCATTAATAATGAAGAAACTTGTGAACTAAGCATCAAGCCAATTCCTAAGGCTAATCCGGATACCATAATGAGTTTACGAAGTCCCAATTTCTCTTGTAATTTACCTGCAAACAAAGTTGAAAATGCTAAAGAAAAGCTAGTAATTGAGAAGGTTATAGCAACAGCGTTAAGACCCCAGCCGTATTTGCTCACTAAAGGCTGATTGAATAAGCTCCATGTATATATCGTTCCAAGTCCCATTTGTACAATGACTGTACCAAGGACAACAAGCCACGGATTAATAGATGATTTTTTCATACCATCCACCTCTTTCGATTTGATAGCTTCATTGTATAGGATGTAAACGATTCCGTAAGCACTTACAACACAGAGCGTCAAATATATGGAATCAGTTACAGAAAAAGAAGGATGAAATGCAAAAAGCTGCTCGTTAAATACGAAGCAGCTTCTTTAGTTCTTTTGCATAAGTACGGCTTACAGGTACTTTTGAATCCTCTTTCATAAAAATGATAAATACCCTTTAACTATAATAATAGCTAAAGGGTATAACAGTACGACTTTATGCTAACGCCACAATAGTAAATAGCAAAAAGAATAAACATATATTACAACACGCTTGTCAAGGCGACTGATTTGGGGATACAAGAAAGAAACTGATTAATGAATTCATCGATTTCTGCTTTTGTAATAATATAAGGGGGTAGTAAACGAATCGTATTGCCATTTGTAACGTCCACAAGCATACCCTTATTTAGTAATTCTAACTGTAGTTTTTTTACGTTTTTATTCGTGTCATGAATACTAATTCCAAACATCATTCCACAATGACGTACTTCTTTAATAAAAGAAGGGTTTTCCTCCTGAATTTTTTGAAGTTTTTCATTTAAATATAAGGACATTTTATAAGACTTTTGCATTAAACCATCATCAATTAATGTTTTTAATACAGCTAAACCTAAAGCCGTACCGATTGGTGAATGTGCGAATGTTGTTCCATGATCACCTAGTGAGAATATATCATAAAGTCGGGAACCTACTATTATTCCTCCTAAGGGTGTACCGCCTCCCGCTCCTTTACCAAATTGAATAATATCAGGTGTAATATCAAAATGTTGATAAGCAAACAATTTTCCAGTTCTCCCTATACCACTTTGCACCTCGTCAACAATAAATAACATATTATACTGTCTACAAAGCTCTTCAACACCTTTTAAATATCCACCCGACAAAGGGTATATACCACCACTTCCTAATACTGGCTCTACCATAATAGCAATCGGATTTTCTTTGAGTATAGTTCTTTCAAGTTCCTCTAAATTCTCTCGTTCCACTTCATATACAGGAATAGACGTACGAGGAAAATTCTGATACACACTTTCTTGTCTTGTAAAGTGAAGAGCACCTAATGTACGTCCATGAAAACTTTCTTTGAGTACAATCACTCCATCACGTTTTTGATTTGTTATATGTCTGTACTTGTGGATTAGTTTTAAGGTTGCCTCGGTAGCCTCCGCACCAGAGTTTGTGTAAAAAACTTTCCCATCCTTTAAAGAATAATCGACTAATTTTTTTGCGTATTCAATAGCAACTGGGTTTAAGAAATGAAAAGGAAGATGTAAGCATCTTTTAACTTGTTCAAAGGTAGCTTTTATAATATTAGGATGATTGTAGCCTAATATATTCACTCCTACACCAGAGAATAAATCAAGATATTCTTTGCCATTCACATCATAAAGCTTACAGCCTTCTCCCTTTTCTATAGCAACCGGCATGCGGTGGTACGCAGACATTACATATTCTTTATCTAATTGAAACCAATCAGTCATGCATGATTCCTCCTAGGTGTAATCATAGTGTCTTTACATTTTCCAACACAAAAATTCGGTACAACTGCTGAATTGACTACACCGTCATCCGATTTACATGTTAGAAAAAATATATGAGCATAGAATTTTTGTTTACTACCTTTCAATAGTTTTATATATTTTCAATTATAATTTATTAGTATTTATTCATAGTAAAGTGTAAACATAAATACTAGTTGCAAATGCTTACCTTGATACGATTCTTCTATTATTTTATTTAAAAAATAGTTTAGACTATAGAAAAAAGTATAATAATTGTATATTACTGAGGTGCTTTCATAAAAAGAACACCTCTTGTTCTTCTTACTTCCCTTAACGGCGATAATTTATTAAGATTAAATTGTCATATTAATTTTTGGACTACTTCTTCTAATGTCATTCCTCTTGATCCTTTTACTAAGACTGCATCTTCCGGATTACATACAGAGAGAATTTCTGTAATAGCTTCTTCTTTTGTAAGAAATGCTTTTACGGTTCCTTTTGTATATCTAAATTTTGCTTCTTGTGCAATCATTTTTGCGCGTTCTCCAATTGTAAAAATATAATCTATTGTATTAGGATTTAATATTTGACCAATATTCCGGTGATAATTTTCTTCTTCTTGACCTAACTCCAACATGTCGCCTAACACAATAATTTTCTTCTCATATCCTACAAGTTGTTCAAATGTTTCTATTGCTGCCTTAACAGAAGAAGGGCTAGCATTCCAAGCGTCATTAATAACCGTAGTTCCTAATTTTCCTTTTAACATTTGAAAACGCATTTCTGTTAATTCCACTTGTTTTAATCCTTGTTGAATGCTTTGTTGATCTAAATTGAATTGCTGACCGACTTTTATAGCAATAATAGCGTTGTAAACATTATGTTTTCCGTGGAGAGGTATGAAATAAGTTACTTCATCGTTTAATGTAAAATCAATCCCTGTTGAATGTTCTTTCATAGACACAGGATAAATGTCATTTGAAGAAGATTCACCAATTCTAATAAATTTAATTTGATTCTCGTTGGGCAATGCGTGAATTTTTTCTTTTAAAAGTGGTTCATCCCCATTGTAGATAAGTAGACCTTGTTCCTTTAAGTTCATTACTATTTCCAACTTTGCATCTGCTATTGCTTCTCTTGAACCTAATGTTAGTATGTGCGATTGTCCAATCATCGTGATAACAGCTAAATTGGGCTGAGCAATTTCTGACAAACGTTGGATTTGTCCACGTTCACTCATCCCCATTTCTAATACTACGATTTCACAATCCTCTTCAATTTCTAGGATTGTTAACGGTAAACCGATTTGGCTATTCAGATTTCCTTTTGTTTTATGAACCTTGTAAGTTGTACCGAGTACAGAGTTAATCAAATCCTTTGTTGTTGTCTTTCCGTTACTTCCTGTAACACCAATTACATGAACAGACAGTTGATTTCTGTAAGAACGTGCCAATTGTTGCAAAGCTATCAACGTATCATCTACAAAAATTAATGGAATACCTTTAGGTGGATTTGGCTGAGATTTCTCCCAAAGAGAAGCAATAGCACCTTGCTGTATAGCCTCTTCCACATAATCATGTCCATTCTTTAACCTAACAATTGGGATAAATAAATTTCCAGGTCTTATCGTTTTTGAACTAATAGAAACCCCTTTAATAAGATAATTATGATATTTAGTCTGTAAACCTTCTCCGATTACCATTTGCTCTATTTCAAGTAACCTTCTTTGAATCAAAATTGGCACTCTCCATCTATGAGTATTTTTTATTATCTAATCTACTACTTTTATTTCAATAAATACTCTTTTACGAAATGAAAACTACTCTCAGCCTAAATCTTTATTATTAAATTAAGCCAACACGAACAGAGAAATCCAATTAAATTAACGAAGTTCAGTCTAAAACATTTTTCTACTGGAACATCTACGGCAACATTACTAATCTGGTTTAATTATATTAACTGTGAAATAATAGAAGAACGCGGGATATTTTTTGCTCATACGACTATCATGTGCTGTGTATATTCATATAGGCTCGAATGAACTGAATAACTAGAAACGGTATTTATTTTATCGTAATAATAAGATTTTTAACCAAATTTCAATACTACATTTTAACGCTATTAGAAACCTTCGCTCCTTCTAACCTGTAAGGAAG
>NZ_JBALQK010000204.1:0-12093 GCF_036965845.1 Bacillus sp. JJ1127
ATTTTGTATAATAAAAGGGATTGACTTAAAGGAGGAAAATAATGACACAAAATATTTCACAAGGCGAGAGGATTCATTCTATCGATATTATTCGGGGAATTGCTATACTTGGTATTTTTCTTGTTAACTGGCCTGTTATTGCTGGTGTTGACACTAGTGAAATCACCGGAAGTTATGAAGGGATAGACAGTTATATCCGCCTATTTTACGACATGTTTATTCAAACAAAGTTTTATACTATTTTTTCATTTTTGTTTGGACTAGGATTTTACATTTTCATGCAACGTGCTGAGACAAAAACAGATCATCCAAAAACATTATTTGTCCGTCGACTTCTCATCTTATTGTTGTTTGGTTTCTTACATTACGTCCTTTTATGGGATGGGGATATTTTACATAGCTATGCAATTGCAGGATTTTTCTTATTTTTATTTTATAAAAGAAAGCCTCGTACTGTTTTAATATGGGCTTTGGTTTTATTAGGACTTTTCCAATTTTTCATGCTACTAATGAGTTTAATCCTTATGTTTATACCAATAGAAGAATTAAGAACTTCCCTCCCCATTATGCCTTTAGAAAATTGGGGAGTACAAGTGCAAGATCGCTTTACAGACTTTTATTCTGAAGTAATCCAGACAAACCTTTCTATGCTTCCAGAAATAGTTGGATTATTCTTACTCGGTCTATATGCTGGCAAAAAAGACATTTTCCGCCGAACGAAGGAACTAGATCCAAAACTAAAAAAATGGCAAATCATTATGTTCGTTTTAACATTACCTATGTGGTTCGTCATGATTCGCTACTTTGTGGCAAAACAACCATACGAGCCAATCCACATGTACGGTCTTACAATGTTTAGCGGGAAAACATTATTTATCTTTTACATTTTCACACTTATGCGTTTATTACAGCGAGAAAGATGGCAAAAACTATTACGTCCATTCCAATATGTAGGACGAATGGCATTAACCAATTACATTTCACAGACAATCATTACATTGCTTATGTTTGGGCTAGTTTTCAAAAATTACTTGCCAGTACCATTATGGATCGGCCCAATATTTTGCATCGGTTTTTATACATTACAAATCTTTATTAGTCGCTGGTGGCTCTCTCATTATCAGTACGGTCCACTTGAATATATTTGGCGCCTAGGTACATATGGAAAAATGATGCCTCTAAAAAAGAAAAGCAAGGTCTCTTAATGAGAACCTTGCTTTTTGTTTATGCTTCTGTTACAGCACTTTGCACTGGACCTTGCTCTTCTTTTGTTTTCGCTTTGCGCTGCGGAACCATATTAAACACGATATTTAATAGTACCGCCGACGCACTTCCAAGCACAATTCCGTTATCTGTTAAAATACGAATGCTTTCTGGAAGCTGAGAGAATAACGTTGGAACAACTGTTACACCAAGTCCGATTCCAACAGAACATGCTACAATTAATAAATTTTCTTGCTTAGCAAAGTCTACGCTGCTTAACATTTTAATTCCGTATGCCATAACCATTCCAAACATCGCTAGCATAGCACCGCCAAGCACTGGTTTTGGAATAATCGTTGTGATAGCTGCAATTTTAGGAATAAAACCAAGTACGATTAACATCCCACCGCATGTATAAATGATCACGCGATTTCGTACACCTGTTAATTGAACAAGACCGACGTTTTGAGAATAAGTCGTATAAGGAAATGCATTAAAAATACCGCCTAAAATCATCGCCAATCCTTCGGCACGGTAACCCTTCGTTAACTCTTTCTCACCAATCTTTTTGTTACATATATCAGATAAAGCGAAATACACACCAGTTGCTTCTACAATTCCAACACAAGCAACAAGAATCATTGTAATAACCGGTGTTAATTCAAATGTTGGTGTACCAAAGTAAAACGGCTGAATACTGTGAAACCAATCGGCTTCTCCAACTGCTTGCAGGCTCACTTTCCCCATAAATGCTGCTATAATTGTACCAAATAAAAGACCAAGTAAAATAGAAATAGAGCGGATAAACCCATCAAAGAAACGATACATAATTATAATAAATAATAAGACACCGAATGCTAATGCTAAGTTTTCAAGACTCCCAAAATCTTTACTACCTACTCCTCCAGCCATATCATTAATCGCTGCTGGGACTAATGTAACCCCAATCACTGTAACAACCGAACCCGTTACAACAGGCGGGAATAGTTTCACAAGCTTTCCGAATAGCTTTGCAAAAATAACAACGAACAGTCCTGCTGCAATAATTGCTCCATATATAGAAGAAACACCGTACTGCTTACCGATAGCAATCATCGGTCCAACTGCTGTAAACGTACAACCGAGTACAACGGGAAGACCAATTCCGAAAAAACGATTCGATAACGCTTGTAAAATCGTTGCGACACCACACATTAATAAATCGATAGATACTAAGTACGTCAGTTCTCGCTGATTTAAACCAAGTCCTCCGCCAACAATAAGAGGAACAATAATTGCTCCCGCATACATGGCAAGCATATGCTGCACGCCAAGGGATGCGATTTTGAATGGGTGCTGCTTCATGATTATTTCACCTCCGCAGTCTCTTGCAAAGCAAATGTAACAGTACCGTTATCAAGTGATGCAATTTCTGCAAGTGATTCTACACGAACGCCATTCTCACGCAGTTTCTTTCCTCCATCTTGAAATGCTTTTTCAATAACAATTCCAATTCCAGCAATACTTGCTCCAGCTTGCTCTACTAAACTCATTAAGCCTAAAGCAGCTTGACCATTTGCTAAAAAGTCATCAATGATTAAGACACGATCGTTTTCATGGATATGATTTCTAGATAATGAAATTTCATTCGTTTCTTGTTTTGTAAATGAGTATACTTTCGCCACATACATATTATCTTGTAACGTTAACGATTTACGCTTTCTTGCAAAGATTACTTTTACACCAAGCTCTAGAGCTGCCATAACTGCCGGTGCAATTCCTGAAGATTCAATCGTCACGATTTTTGTAATGTTCTCTTCTTTAAAACGCTGTGCAAACTCTTTTCCGATTTCTTGCATAAGCACTGGATCAATTTGATGATTTAAAAATGCATCTACTTTTAATACATCACCAGATAAAACCGTTCCTTCATTTAAAATCTTTTCTTGTAATACTTTCATGTTTGTTCCTCCTCTTATGCAATAAAAAAACTCTAAAAGCCGCCACCACTCGTTACAAGTGAGAGACGCGCTTTTAGAGCTTCGCAAAAAAGAATGCTAAACCAGCAATATATTCGTCCTCACTCATAGTCAAAGTATTTACGGTACTTCGGTAGAAACTTGCAGGCCATATCCCCGCGATTATATGAGTGTAGCTAACCTATTTATTTTATAGAAGGATTATAACGCACTTTTTTGACTTTGAAAAGCATTTATAAGAAAAACACGTACATTTTTTATAAAAATACCATTTTTGTTCGATTTTTGAAAACTCTTACATTTTGTATTTCCCTATTAAAGACGCGTTAAAATAACTGGCCCATCCTTTGTAATTGCTATTGTATGCTCGTACTGCGCTGATAGCTTTCCATCCATTGTCCGTGCAGTCCAGCCGTTTACATCCACTTTTGCATACCGCATACCTACATTTACAATTGGTTCAATCGTTATTACCATCCCTTCTTGTAACACTGGTCCTTGCCCTTGCTTTCCAAAATGAAAAATCGCTGGTTCCTCATGGATTTCTTTACCAATCCCATGCCCTGTGAAATCCCTTGCGACAGAGAATCCTTCAGAAGCTACATAACTTTCAATTGCATAGCCAATATCCCCAACATGATTTCCTGCTATCGCTTGTTCAATCCCTTTATATAGAGCATTTTCTGTTACTAGCAATAATTTTTCTGCCTCATGAGAAATATCTCCTACTTTATAACTCCATGCAGAGTCAGCAAGTGCACCATTTAAATTTATTACCATATCAATTGTAACAATATCTCCTTCATTTAAGGACTTATCAATTGGGAAGCCATGACACATCTCATCGTTCACAGACGCGCATATTGCATATGGATAATCGTTATATCCTTTTTGTTCAGGCGTTGCACCATACTTTGCTAAATATGTTTCAACAAATGTATCAATTTCCAATGTTGTGATACCTGGTCGCAGCATCTTTGCAATTTCTTGATGACACGAAGCTAGCAATTTCCCAGATTCGCGCATCAAATCTATCTCTCTTCTCGTTTTTATCATATTCATACAATCTCTCCTCGTTCATCCTTCTATCCATAGGCTGTAAACTTCCATTAATAAAAGCTATCCAAATTCCATCATACACACCCTTCTCCATAATTTCAAAAAAGCTCTCATTTCACATTTTTTTCACAAATTCACATTCCAAAACTTGTAAGAATCCGCGATTTTACGAGTTCTTATCATAGACATAGTTTTTATTGTATCAATGAACACTTTTTGAAAGCATATGTGGACACAGATAAATTATCTAAATTTTTTGTATTATGAAATTATAAGATTTCATTTATCCAAGGAGGGATATCATGGGCGAACATAAATTGCATCAACAAGAAACGGAAAACAGTCAAAAAAGCTCATTAAAAGGAACATTAATCTCCGTTTTTTTAGTTGGCTTTTTCATTATTTTTACTTGGTTTAGTGTCTATCAAATTTTTGTTAATCGGCTTTAATATATTGTTTTGAAAAGGGAGATGGGGATATGCACTTACATAAATACGAAAAAATCTGGCTCGTTTTCGGCGTCGGTTCACTATTCGTATTTTTGGCCGTTTTAGGAATTAGTGCTTTTTATATGGGAAACAAACCACCAAGTTGCTTAACGACTATTGACCCCGAAAAGGTCCATGCAACAGCACCTTTTGATCATCCTGGTGTCAAGCAAGTTGGGAAAGATCATTATCAAGTTACCATCATTTCACAAGCATTTTCCTTTACGCCAAACACAATTAAAGTACCAAAAGGTGCGAAAGTAGATTTTGTCGTCACAACACAAGATGTTGCACATGGTTTTGAAATTGCAGGAACAAACGTCAACATGATGATTGAACCTGGATATGTAAGTACTGCTTCACAAGTTTTTCAAAAATCTGGGGAGTATTTAATTGTTTGTAATGAGTATTGTGGTACTGGCCATCATATGATGAGCGCAAAAGTGGAGGTGACTGACAAATGATTGCACTGCAAGATAAAATAAGTAGACGAGATGCAAAACTAGCAATAGCTCATATTCATGTTGCTTTTATCGCTCTGTTTTTAGGTGGGCTATGCGGATTATTGCAAGTTCTCGTTCGCTCTGGAAAATTCAATTTACCTGCTGGTATTGGTTACTATCAAATATTAACAACTCATGGTGTTTTGCTTGGACTCGTATTAACAACGTTCTTTATTATCGGCTTCTTATTTGCTTGTATGAGTAAAACAACTGGTATTCTATCGAAAGGAGTTCGTCAAACAGGTTGGATTGGCTTTTGGCTTATGACAATTGGAACAACAATTACTGCCATTTTTATTCTACTTAATAAAGCAACCGTACTCTATACATTTTACGCCCCATTAAAAGCACATCCTGGATTTTATATCGGACTTACCCTTGTTATTGTCGGCAGTTGGTTCAGCGGATTTGCAATGTTTGCTCAGTATCGAACATGGAAAAAGCATAATAAAGGAAAAATAGGTCCTCTTTTAAGCTTTATGGCCGTTGTAACAATGGCGCTATGGCTCGTCGCTACAATCGGCGTTGCTGCTGCAGCACTTATTCAATTCATTCCATGGAGCTTAGGATTTATCGATAAAATCGATGTCCTTGTTAGCCGAACACTATTCTGGTACTTCGGCCATCCGCTCGTTTATTTTTGGCTCCTCCCAGCGTATATGGCTTGGTATGTCATTATACCGAAAATTATTGGTGGGAAAATTTTTAGCGATTCACTAGCTCGTTTATCATTCATCTTATTTTTACTATTTTCTATGCCTGTAGGATTTCACCACCAATTAACAGAACCAGGAATTGACCCTGGGTGGAAATACTTACAAGTTGTCTTAACATTTATGGTTGTCATTCCATCCTTAATGACTGCCTTCTCTTTATTCGCCACCTTCGAACAGTTTGGTCGCTCTAAAGGAGCTACTGGACTATTCGGATGGCTTCGAATGCTTCCATGGGGGGATGCTAGATTTTTCGCTCCATTCGTCGGTATGCTCATGTTTATCCCAGCTGGTGCCGGTGGACTTGTCAACGCAAGTAACCAACTAAACCAAGTCGTTCATAATACTGTATGGGTGACTGGGCATTTCCATTTAACATTAGCAACATCTGTCGTATTAACATTCTTCGGTATTGGTTATTGGCTCATTCCTCATTTAACAGGACGCGTCATGACAAAGGAAATGAATCGCCTTGCTATGATCCAAACTTGCGTATGGGCGATCGGCATGTTCTTCATGTCTGCTGGTATGCACTTTGCCGGACTACTTGGAGCACCTCGCCGCTCTGCTTTTTCTACATATGGAAATTCACCACAAGCACTTGAATGGATTCCGTATCAAATTGCACAAGCAGTCGGGGGAGCAATTTTATTTGTAGGAATTGTAATTGCGATCATTATTTACTTAGACCTTGTCTTCTTTGCTCCGAAGGGTCAAACGGAGTTCCCAATCGGTGAAGTAGCCGATGCATCTGAACGTACACCGATGGTTTTTGATAATTGGAAGCTTTGGATTGGTATTACGGCGTTACTTATTTTATTCGCTTATACCATTCCGTTTATTGATATGATTCAAAATGCTCCGCCTGGTTCAAAAGGATTTAAATTATGGTAAGTGAAAAGCAGAGGGGAGTCCCCTCTGCTTTTTATTATCTTAAAACCCCTTAGCTCATCATTCACTAAACAAATTTATCCTGCAATATGAGCCGAATTAAGAGTCCCATCAATATTTCCATCTACCATAATACAATGTCCCCAAAACATATCCCCATCAGCAAAATATATTGTAAAATCACCGTCTGAATAAACACTTATGCTCTCTAATTCCATAAAACCAATGAACATTTCCTGCGTAATCTCATCGATCTCTGCCTCATCATTATCCTGTAACCATTCATTTGCTAACCCCAATAATTCTGTTGCTGCAAACAGTTTAATTTTTCTGTTCCATTCATTTTTCTCCTCGAAAAGTGCATATGCTGTTTCTAAAGCCGTCGTCATCATACGCTCATCTTTATTCCAATCAAAAGACAAACTGCATTTTTCACCATCCCAAGTAATCTGCTTTTCAAATAACTCCACACTTTTGTCAAGTACAAATTCACCTAATACTTTATCTTGATAATAGACTGGCTTCATTGAATCTTGTAATATCTTTTCTAATTCATTATCTCTATATGTTTCATCCAAAACCTGAACAAGCATCATCGCATTTTCTGCCCTACGTACCAGCAACCTTACAACGGTATTTTTTTGTAAAAATTCTCTTGATCGTCTCAATTCTGCATCGTCAGCTAACCATTCAAGTCTTAGTTTTTCTTCTATAATCAATTCATGATTGCACAAATCTTTCCATGCAATCAAAGGGATTGACGCACTCCACAAAATAGCATCACCTGCTCTTCCCGCACCTACGCCCGATGCTCCTGTAACAGCTGCCACCTCAATAATCTCTTCTGTAAATCTATTTTCAAATCTACTCGTTTCACTTAATTTACTCATTTTCATTTCGCTCTCCTTTATATTATATAAGCACAAATATGATGAAAGAATCTTTTATCCCCCTTTACAAATCATGCTTTTACAGTTAGCCAATGTCATCTAGCTTCTTTCCTTTTACCAAATTTCAAGTTAGGTGTTTTATTGCCTACAAGCATTGTGATAAACCATTTTCAAAAATTCAAAGTGACCCCCATTTGTTTTTTGAATAAAAGTACCTACCGCTTCAAAGCCTATCTTTTTATAAACCTTTATCGCTCTTTCATTGAATGTCACCACCGATAACGTTATATACTTCGGTTGATATTTCTGTTCACAAAAAGCTAGACCTTCTTTTATAAATGCTAATCCTAATCCATTTCCAGTCATATTTGGTTTCATTCCAAAGCCAATATCCACTGTATAAGTATCTATTTTATGAAAACTAAAAAATCCAACAAGCTGATTATTCTCACAAACGGCAAAAATCGTTTCTCCACGTATTATAGGATCTAAAAACTCCATTAAATCTTCTTGATCAGCTTCCATATCATAAAACGAATACTTCCCCTCGTAGTGCCAATTATACGCAACTTCTTTCGCTTGCTCTTGTGTCATCACTTCAAAAGTATAATTCACTTCTATGCCTCCTTAAGCAACGCACATACAGTAAAATTTTAATTCATAAAAAGGAGCCACATATATGTAGCTCCTCTGCCTTCTTATAATGCATAAATCCCTTTGTATTTCGCCTCTAAATAATCGGCTAAATAATTCGCATTTAACCCTTCACCTGTTACATCTGCTAAAATTTCTAGTGGTTTTTTCGTTTTACCATATTGGTGAATATTCTTTGTTAACCATTCACGAATTGGCGTCACGTTTCCTTCCCCTAGCAATGCATCAAAGTTTGGAATTTCTTCTAACATCTTATGTTTAAATTGTGCTGCATACATATAGCCTAGTGCATAAGATGGGAAATATCCAAAAGATCCATCTGCCCAATGTATGTCTTGTAGCACACCCTGTGCATCCGTTTCTGGACGAATTCCTAAATAGCTCTCCATTTTATCATTCCACGCCGCCGGCAAGTCTTTCACTTCTAATGTTCCATCAAACAATTCTTTCTCCAGTTCATAACGAACCATAACATGAAGGGGATATGTCAGTTCATCTGCCTCAATGCGAATAAAGGAAGGTTTTGATTCATTAATTGCATCATAGAACTCATCTACAGATACATTTTCAAATTGTCCATTACTAAATTGTTTTAATAGCTCATAATTTTTCTTCCAGAATGATTTATTACGTCCAATAAAGTTTTCAAAGAATAGCGATTGTGATTCATGAATTCCCATCGATGTACCACTGCAAAGTGGCGTTCCTTCTAATTCTTCTGAGATATTTTGTTCATATACAGCGTGGCCGCATTCATGAATAGTGCCAAACACTGCCATACGAAAGTCATTCTCGTCATAACGGGTCGTAATACGAACATCCCCTCTATTTAATGTAATTTCAAATGGATGTATCGTTTCATCTAGACGGCCAGCCTCAAAATTATAGTTTAATTGTTTTAATAACTCTAAAGTGAAATTCTTTTGTTGGTCTTTTGAAAAATGCTCAAATAAAACATTTGTTTTTAATTCTTTATTAGACCCCGAAATTTCTTTTACAAGCGGAACAATACGCTCACGTAATTGTTCAAATACATGGTCTAATACTTCTACTGTAACACCCGGCTCATACATATCTAAAAGCGTATTATACTTATAAGTTTCATAACCCCAATATGTAATGAATTTCTTCTTATATTCAACAATTTTTTCTAAGTATGGACGGAACATTTCAAAATCAGATTTTTCACGTGCTTCTCCCCAAACACTTTCCGATTTTGCTTGTAATTTGACAAACTCTTCATACTCAGCTTGAGGAATTTTTTTATTTCGATCATATTCTTTGCGGCACTCTTCTACAATTTTCTTCGTTGTTTCAGAAATTTTATTCTCTGCGATTAGCCGTTCTAATTCCTTTAAATATCTTCCCATCTCATCTGAAGTCGATAATGAAAAGACTTCAGATGAAAGCATTCCTATTACTTCAGAGCGCTGATCTACTCCCTTTTTTGGGGCACCTGTACGCAAATCCCAAAATATTAAACTTAATGCTTCGCCATAATTATTTATCTTCTTCACGTATGCTAAAAACTCTTTTTCCACTTCATATGTAGCTATTGTCATATGATATACCTCCTTTTTCTACCTCACCTTTATTTCGACATAAATAGATAATCTCCTTTTCTTCCAATAGAAAAAAGCTCGGCATTTGCCAAGCTTTTTCCTAGTTGGTGAAGCGTAAAAAAAACTGATAATCGACTTTCACTTTATAGAGCCGCACCTTCTACTGGAAGTACTTTCTTTACAGCCTCAATAACCTTTTCGTTTTCATTCTCTGACAAGAATAACGAAATCGCACCCTTATCCTCACTTGTACGAATTAAGCGACCAATTCCTTGACGAAGACGTAAAATCATATATGGTACATCTACATCCCAAAATGGATCATTCACGTGCTTACGTTTCGCTTCAAACACAGGATCGTTTGGAGGGAATGGAAGCGACCAAATAATGACATGAGATAATGATGAACCCGGAATATCTAAACCTTCCCATAAATGAACCGCACAAAGTACAGTCTCTTCTTCATTTTGGAAACGTGAAACAAGTTGACTAATTTCTTGGTCTCCTTCATATAAGAACGGAACAGACATTTGCTCTTTATTCACATATTCTTTGAATGCCGCAAGTTCTTGTGTTGTACGGAATAATACAAGTGTACGTCCATTTGTTTTTTGAATGTTCTCAAGTGTATACTGACATTTTCGTTCCCATTCATTCTCCTTCGTATACGACGGTAAGTATACTTTCATTTGTTCTTCATAATCAAACGGAGAAGCTACTGCGAACGATAAATAATCTTTTACGCCTAAGCTATTTGCTGTAAATGCAAATGAATCATTTTCAGATAATGTAGCAGAAGAGAAAATATACGGGATTTTTTTCGAGAATACTTTCTCCTGCAACACTTCTTCTACGGCACGTGGCATAATAACTAATGTAAAGGCACCATCACCTTCTTCTCCCCATGTAATTACATTTTTCTCATGCATGAAAAGACGAAGTGAATGCTCCAATACATCTAAATGCTCATCAACGATATTTAAATCGTATGTGTTTACTGTGTACATTTCACTTTCAAATACTAATGCATCACCGACTTCCCCGATTTTCGCATAAAGTCGTTTCGCCTCAGCAGTTACCTTTTCTGTCACAGTAAGTTCTAAACGATCCGAACCAGCAATTTCTTTTTTATTCTCTTGTAAAACATCAAAGAATCGCTCTGTTTGCCAAATCGTTTCTTCTACTAAATGAGCAAACTCTTCACGGATATCATTTTGTAATAATCTTGTTAATAATTGTTCCATCATCGTTTGCTTTAATCGGTACGTTAATGCTTTTTGCGCCGCATATTCAACAAGATGGCCTTCGTCAAAGACAACACAGCTACTTTCTGGTAAAAGCGGCATCTGGCCTTCACGCTTACGAGCATCATATGTCCAAATATGATCCATATAGAAATCTTGAGAGCAAATAATTAAATCTGCTGCTTTACGATAATGTTCACGAGAAAGTGTTTGACCACAACGATGACGAGAATCACATGTAAAGCAGTCCTGGAAATAATCCCAAGATACTTTTGACCATTCTTCGTCATTTAATAGTGGAAACTCTTTTCGATCACCATAATGCGTAAAATTTTGCATTGTTCCATGATCAAATACAAATTGAGGTAATTCATAATATAGATCTTCAATTACTTCTGGAGCTCGTCCACTCATCACGTCTTCAAGTTTACGTAAGCATAAATAATTATCCATTGATTTTGCTAGACGTACATCAACTGATAACCCTAATGCTTCTGATAATTTAGCAATGTCCCCTTCTTCTTTCACCAGCTGCTCGATTAACGTTTCGTCTGCACAAGCAATAATAGCTGGTTTCCCCGTATAACGCGCATAACAAATTGCATATAAAAGATACACAATCGTTTTACCCGTTCCTACGCCTGCCTCCGCGAACATAACTTTCTTCTCTTGAAATGCTCGTTCTAATTGGAATGCCATAAAAATTTGTTCATCGCGTTCTTCAAAACCTTTTTCTGGGAGGATATCGTAAAACACATCTCCAATCCACTCATTCAACTTATCATAAAAATTATCTTGTTTCCCTACTTCAAATGGTAATCTCTTTTCAGTAAACATCCTCAGCCTCCAACAAAAAAGTTTTTCTATAAAAAGATATAGCAACTGCTATTTCTAAATAGCAGTTGCTTTCCCCTGTTGTAATACATAG
>NZ_JBALQK010000204.1:12106-15356 GCF_036965845.1 Bacillus sp. JJ1127
TTCCTTTATATAAAGGAAAACTTTTTTACTCTATTAATGACTTTAAGTAGCGCTTATCAATTAATATTTCATGTGATAATGCAGATAAATATTCTTCCTGCGCTTTTTGTATTTCATCTGCTGCTACACCTTGAAAATTAATTTCTTTTCCAAGCTCATCATACGTACGATGAATGGCCTTTTGAATCATTGACAATTGGAAACCATCCATATTGATTCCTCCTTTTGCACATTACATAATAGCCAGTATATGCGCGCCAAAGAGGTTTTATACTATGAATTGCGTGGTGGGCGTTTCCCAAAGTACTGATAGTAATCTGTACGAATAAAGCCATTAAATAGTTTACGCTTTTTCGATGCTTCTTTTCCATAACATTTTTCAAACGCTTCATAGCTTGTTAATAAATACATAGACCACGTATCTAATGGGCGGAATACTTCTCCCAGTTCCTTATATAATTTTTCAACAAGCGCTTTTTCACTTAAACGTTCCCCATATGGAGGATTCGTTACAACATAGCCATATTCCTCTTTTGTTGTGAAATCTTTTACTTGCATTTGTTTAAAGGAAATTAAGTCACCAAGTCCAACTTCATCCGCATTATCTTGTGCAACTCTGATCATGCGGTGGTCAATATCTGATCCAATAATTTGTAATGGCTGATCATAATTCGCTAAATCTTCTGCTTCTTGACGTGCTTCTTTCCAATTTTGCTTACCAATCCAGCCCCATTCATCAGATGCAAACTCACGGTTAAAACCAGGAGCAATATTTTGGCCAATTAGTGCCGCTTCGATCGGAATTGTCCCAGAACCACAGAATGGATCAACAAATGGTCGGTCTGGCTTCCAATTTGTAAGTTTAATTAAAGATGCAGCTAATGTTTCTTTCAAAGGTGCTTCCCCTTGATCAACACGGTAGCCACGCTTATGAAGACCAACGCCACTTGCATCAATTGTTAATGTTGCAATATCTTTTAACATTGCAATTTCGATACGGAATAAAGGACCATCTTCTTCAAACCATGTTGTACGTCTATAAGTTGTCTTTAATTTCTCAACAACAGCCTTTTTTACAATACGTTGACAATCTGAAACACTAAATAACGTTGATTTCAATGACTTTCCAATAACAGGAAACTCCCCGTTTTCTGGAATATAGTCACCCCAATTTAAAGCTTTCGTCTTTTCAAATAACTCATCAAATGTTGTCGCTTTGAATTCACCAACTTTAATTTTCACACGATCTGCAGTACGTAACCATAAATTTGTACGACAAATTGCTTTTGCATCCGCTTCAAATGTTACTTTTCCATTTTCCACCTGGCATTCATAACCAAGATCGCGAACTTCTCTTGCAACTAAAGCTTCAATTCCCATTGCCGCTGTTGCAATTAAAGTAACTTTTCCCATTTGCATTCACCTCTTATGTATAATCAAACAATAACTAATAGTTTTTTCTTCTATTAATTATTCCATATTACGACGTATTTTCTTATTTATCATTTTGACTCACACGTTATCACTTCATACAAATAAAAAGCCCTCCTCTTACAAAGGAGAGCTGAGTTATTTCATCATTGGTTCATAACGTTCTGTAAGCCATGTTCTGTTCCTTTGTACTGCAAACGGCCCACGCCTCGTACTCCGGTGGCAATCATCTATCTACAGGCTACTCAAACCTGTCCTTTTCCATCGTTCATTTCCTTGGAAAAGATTCCCCTACCATTATTTGGGTTTCTCGCTCGTGGGGTTTACCTCGTTCCACTCCTATCATTTCTTCAAGGACTTCGTCACTGTGGCACTTTAAAGGTAGTCAAACCATATCCAAAAGGACTTAGGTTTTTTCCCTGCCGTTAATCCAGCCTTACAGCCAGAATACCCTAGCTTATGAATTGGCTAGGCACGAACACTACGACCATCTCAGGTCGTGCGAGCATGGACTTTCCTCTACAACGTTGGCGTTGCAGCGATTACCCAAACGTTATGACAAACATTAGTATAGTGGAAACAAAAAGATTTTGCAATGCTTTTTTATATGTAAAATGCTTCAATCTTTTTCCATTCCTATATTACTCGTATAACTTACTTCCAAATACAGCTTTTTCCAGATTAGATAAACGCTTTAAAATATCTGTATTCGTATTGTTGTATACAGGTTGTGCAACTGGTGTTGGAGCCGGTTGCTGCGGAGCTTGTGCTCCAACTAATTTTTGTTCTTCTAATTCACGTTTTAAACGCGCATTCTGTTGCTGCAATTGTTCAAGTTCCTTATGAAATGCTTCATAATCTTTAATAATCATATCAAGGAACTTATCTACTTCTTCTTGTTGATAACCTCTCATACCTGTTTTAAATTCTTTTTCTAAAATATCTTTCGCTGTTAGTTTAATTTTATCCGAAATCATTCTCTTCACCTCAAATTTTTACCAAAACTTTCATTAACTAAATTTTTTCAGAAACAGTGCCTTTTGTCAATCATCTATACATAAGCTATATTTCATATTACTCTGCATTATTCCACCGTTCCTCTTCTATTATATCTTGTAAATCAGAAAAAAGAATGAAATAACTATGATAATTTTCTATTTCTCCTTTTTTCTTTGCTACTTCTACCATGTATTTAGGACTTCCTGGTTTTTCTTCATCGTATACAGCCAAAAGTGCATCACTTTTTCCAATAAAAAATTGATTTTTCAATCGAAACTGTTCTGGACTTTCATATTTTCTTTTTGTAATACTATCAACATGATCTGCTTGTCCAAGAACAAACTCATAAAGTTCTCGATTTCCTTCCTTCCAACTTTCTTCTTGTTCTAAAAAAGGGGTAAACACAGCAAGTTTTAAATCAGGATACTCTAACTGCATTTCAAAAACAACTTCAGCAGCCCATAACTCTACCCCTAGCTGACCACTTATGATAACCCACTCTAATCCCTCTTCTATAAAGGCGAGTAACTTACGATGTACCGCCTTTTTTATGCACGCAACACCTGGATGATCATTCTTAAATATTCCAAGTTCAAATGGCTTATATCCTGTTACAGCTACAACTTTCATATCAACACTCCATTTAAAAGAAAAGAACTAGCATTTCGCTAGTTCCAACATAACATTTACTTTTTAAACATTCCACCAACGTTTGGTCCGATATTAGGTCCGAACGGTGATACATGATGTGGATGATGGTGATGATGGCCACATGCTCCAACTCCGCCGAATCCTCCAACTCCTCCAACTCCACCGAATC
>NZ_JBALQK010000204.1:15479-22304 GCF_036965845.1 Bacillus sp. JJ1127
TCCAACTCCACCGAATCCTGGCTCACCAGGTTCTACAACATTTACATTTGAAGTTGTTTGTGGGAAGAAGTGTGCATTTTGAACTTGTTGATGGTGAACGTGTGTTGTATGAGTTGGGTGAACATGCGGCACCACCGTTGTGGAAAAAGTATGTGTTACGCATTGTTTTGTTGGATGAATGACAGGAGGTGTTGTACAAATAGGTCCTGTAGGCTTATGCCCTCCAAAACAAGGATGACAATGATGCATAGTTTTTCTCTCCTCTCTCATAAAAAAATCTGACTACACTTTACAATATGAGAGAAGAATCAAAGCCGCTTGTTATATACACCTATTTATTTAATGGAAATTTGTCTATATTGTTAGTCATTTCAATCTACTAACTTGGCCACATAGCTATCATTATTTTGCGAAAAATCCTCCAACTTGTTTTACAATCCCTGTAACTTGATTCATCGCATTCATCATTTGTCCTGCTGTATTCATCATTTTATTCACATCATAGTTTCCATCCGCGGTTTTAAATTGAGATACAAAACTAGAAAACTGACTTGGTTGTTGCTTTTGTTTATTCATTGTTGGATATGGTTGAAACGGCTGTTTCGGTGGATAAAACATAGATGGCTGATTCATATACGGTTGTGGTTGCGGCGGTACATAATATTGCTGATTCATATATGGCTGCTGTTGCTGGTTCATATACGGCTGCTGTTGCTGGTTCATATACGGCTGCTGTTGCTGGTTCATGAAGGACACTTCAAATGGCTGATAATAATTTTGATTTCCATAATAAGGCGCGAAAGGATACATATTGTAGCGTAAATATGTATCCTCATTATATTGATAAACATTTGGATTTGTATATGAATTCGATTGCTGATATGCATTAGATTGTTGAAACATGCATTCTCTCCCCCTTTACCTAAGTTTCTACCTATAGAATATGTACCTATAAAATAAAATGTGTACCTATATAAATGTCTGTTTTTGTCGGAAGTTTAAATTTTTAAAAAAATAAGAAAGTAAGCCCTTTCATGATATGATAATGAAGAAGAAGATTCTCATAGGGGAGGAATCAACATGGTATTAGGGGATTTAAAACAGGCTTTTTCTCAAAAAAAGGGGTATTGTACAGAAGATATGAATGAGTTACTCGACTTCGCAAGACATTGTTATCTCGAAGGAAAAATATGTATATCAGAATATCGAGTATTGATACGTGAATTAGAAACAAGTGGGGCAACGAAACCCACACATACAATTGCAGAATCATAAAAACAAGAGGGTTTCCCCTCTTGTCACTTACATAACTCCACAACATTTTGCAACGTATATAAAATCGCCTGATGTGTTTCATAAAATCGTTTCCCTTTTCCCTTATTTACAAAACACTGCAAAGCATTATTTTGTAAATTATCATACACTTGATCAATTTGCTGTAAATGTATATATTTAGGCTTTTCTTGTTTTATCCATTGATAGGCTAATTCTTTCCAACCCTCTAACTCTCGATCAACCATATCTACAAAAGGCTTCATATCCATATAAAAATCAAACTCTTTATCTTCTCTTTTTTTTACAATCGTTTCATCATTATAATCCATTAACTTTTTTGAAGATTGCATTAACGCTTGATACTTCACTCTATTCCCACCTTACTATGCACCTACTACGACGTTTTGAAACGTTTGAAGCCAACTTCCTTTTTCTTCATGATGCAATAATTTATCTTCCATATGTTGAATATGCATTTCTGTTATTTCTGCCTTATTACATATATCTTCACGTCTATCCTTTATAGCATGATTAACCCTAAGAGAAACATTCATTTCCAGCAAATCAAGAGCACTTAACATTTGATCCATTTTCTTCATTACATTTTCCTTCTGAACCATCGCCATTTATAAAACGCCTCCTTCTTTGCTTTCCCTTTGTCATGTAATTTCGACAGTTCACTTTTCACTCCTGCATGACTGACAAAACTAGTTGAGATTCGGCAAATAAAGTGAAACTTCCACCAATGATGAGGATTTCACCAACAATTTGTTCCCCTTATTCATCTTCCTTATCTCTACTCAATTTTTATCCCGCTATTTGCGGGCAGTAAGACTCCCACCTCAAAATTCGGTGAAAGCAAAGAAGGTAGGTGGGAGATAAACTGCCCGTAAAAGCCCGATTGGTGAGGGCTGATAATCAGTGGGGGATGAAGAACCCCCACTGATTAAAGTTTCACTTTATAGTTAGGGAATTATTTTCCGAAAATAGCGGAAGAAATCGGTTTGTATGTGTTTTATAGAAATGGTAACAATACAAAAGGGAGGTGTTACCATGGCTAAAAATAAAGATGAAAAGAAGAAAAAGCAAAACAAACAACAAAATAAACCTGAGACTGGAAATCCAAAGCTAGATGGGCCAAACTTCCCTGCTACATAAAGGGAGGCTTTCATGCGTTAGAAAAGTTATCCACTTCAGATAACTTCCTTCTTTTCACATTCCACTGAGATGATACATTTTCATGAAACATGTATAAACGTAACCAATCGAGTAGTCCCGCATCCTTGTAAAAGTGCGGGACTTTTTCTTATTATATCATGAAGTCATCTAACCTTTTAAAAAAGCCATTTAATGTAGAAAAAAGATGCACTTGCTTTTGTTTATCTCTAAACCAAACCGTTATATCAGTTTCTTCCTTTGGCTCCTTATGCAAAAATAAAGTCTCTACATCCATTCCTGAATGGAACCAATCTGTTTCAATCTTTTTTTGATGCGGCACAATTGAAAAGACATCTCTAAGCTGAGGTGTGTCTTGTTCTTTTGAAACTTTAAAATATTGCTCATAATCCATCCTTGAACCTGTGTGAACAGTATGTAAGGCAAAATCATAAAATAACTCTTCATAGTCAGGATGAAACAATAACCATGCTAGGTTCTTTCCAAGCTCGATACGCTTTTGTAACTTTTCAAATTCATAAACTGAGAAGCCATATAAATTCCCTTCCACCGTCGGAAAAATCACCGCATTAAAATGAAACCATTCTTGAAATTTAAAGAGTGCTGTATCAAATACACGTTTTTGAAAATATGAATTCTCAATAACTGGTTTTTGAATTTTATTTTGTTCATTAATAATTAGTGCCGTCATAAGTCGATTCATATCTCTTTCTACCCAAAAGCGTTTCCATTCTTTCTCCATAAAAATAGATATTTCAAAAAACTGTAATAAATGAAAAAGCGTTGCACCGCCCTCTTTACTATGTTCGTACAATAACAATTGCGGATATGCATCTGAAAAAATAAGCCAATTCGCACTTTCATATGTGAGAAATAATTGTTTTCTCCTCTCTTCAGATAAAACGTTCGGATAATACTTCCCTTCTAAATCTGTCATATTCCACCCAGAATTTCTCGAAACCATACTGGCTAAAAAAGACCACCGAATTTCTTTATTTCTCAAGTAATATTCTTGATAGGCATGTGTACGTGAGATATTATCTATATTCGCTAGAGTCATTTGTTCCTTAATATACATGATTAAATGCTTCTCCTCTTTTGTACAAGAAATACCCCTACGTTCGTTTTGTATTTTCTCGTACTCATTCCACACAAACATTAGCAAATCGCCTCATCTCTCCTGAAAAAAGTCACATTTCCTTTGCTTTTTTTGATATAATCACCTTTGTAAGTGATCCTAAGTAAGTTGGAGTGGACAAAATATGACCATTCGTTATCCAAACGGAAAAAGGTATAACCAAGCGTTACAACCTCAAAAAAGTCAAATGAAAAAACATACTTACAGTAACAGAGGTATGTCTCTTGAAGAGGAATTAAATGAAACAAATCAATATTATTTAAGTCATAATATTGCATGTGTACATAAAAAACCGACCCCTCTTCAAATTGTAAAAGTAGATTACCCCGCTCGAAGCGCTGCAGTTGTAAAAGAAGCTTATTTTAAACAGCCTTCTACGACAGATTACAACGGTGTATATAAGGGGAAATACATTGATTTTGAAGCGAAAGAAACAAAAAATAAAACAAGTTTCCCGCTACAAAATTTCCATCATCATCAAATTGAGCATATGAAACGTGTAATTGCTCATAATGGAATTGCATTTGTTATTATTAAATTTACACTTTATGATGAATTTTATTTACTCGATGCAAAACACGTTATTTCATTTTGGAATCGTCAAGATAATGGTGGACGTAAATCGATTACAAAACAAGAAATCGAAGAGCACGGATCCTTGTTATCATGCGGTTATCACCCTCGAATTGATTACATTCGTGTACTAGACACGGTTTATTTTTCATGATAGAGTCAACAATAAGGCTCTTTTTTCGACTTTTGGGGAGAAAATGAAAGGTAGGAGAAAGTATAATGTCAGAAAAGTATCGTTCTCGTACAGAACGAAAACATGCAAAACATCAAACGAAAGAAACAAATAAAAAGGAGAAGCCCAAGAAAAAAGGTTCCTTTTTTAAAAAATTTTTAATAGGTTGCCTACTTCTTGGCATTGTTGGCCTTGTGGCAGGGGTTTCTGCTTTCTTCGTCATGGTAAAAGATGCTCCAAAGCTAGATAAAGCGAAACTTGTCAATCCGTTATCTACTAAATTTTATGATAAAGATGGCAATTTCTTTTATGAATATGGTGCCGAAAAACGAACGAATATCACTTACGATCAAGTTCCAAAAGTAGTAGAAAATGCATTCCTCGCCACTGAAGACGCTCGCTTTTATGAACATAATGGAATCGACATTAAACGTACAGGAAAAGCGATTATGGAAAACATCACAGGCGGATTTGGATCACAAGGTGGTAGTACAATTACACAGCAGGTAATCAAAAACTATTTTCTAACGATGGAAAAAACATCAAAACGAAAAGTACAAGAATGGTATTTAGCTTATAAATTAGAGCAACAATACTCCAAACATGAAATTTTAGAAATGTACTTAAACAAGATTAACCTAGGTAATCGTTCTTATGGTGTCGCAACTGCAGCGCAAAACTATTATGGAAAAGACTTAAAAGATTTAAAGTTACATGAAGCGGCAATGCTTGCGGGATTACCACAAGGACCAAATATTTATGATCCAACAAAAAAAGAAAATGTAGAACGTGCAACTAAACGTCGTAACGTTGTATTAACATTAATGAATCGTCATAATTTCATTACAAAACAACAAATGGATGAGGCAATGGCTATCCCAGTAACAGAAGGACTTCTTCCATCTAAAGAAGTTACTGAAATGCCTTACCCTGCCTTTTTAGATGCAGTTGTAAAAGAAATCGAAAAAGAAGAGCCTGATGTAAATATTGGATCTGATGGATTACAAATTTACACAACGCTTGATAGGAAAGCACAAGACTACGCTGAAGAGATAATGGATGGGGACATTATTAAATACCCAAATGATCAATTCCAAGGTTCTTTCGTATTTATGGATACAACCTCTGGGGAAGTTCGCGCAGTTGGTGCTGGGCGTAAAGAAAGTAAATCAACATTTAAGGGACATAATATGGCGATTGATTTAGAGCGCCAAGTAGGTTCCACAATGAAACCTATTTTTGACTACGGTCCAGCGATTGAAAATCTACAGTGGTCCACTTATCATCAATTAAACGACTCAGAATATACATACTCAGACGGTACAAAAATTCGAAATGCGACAAGCAGTTACAAAGGGGATGTTTCTATGCGTGAAGCATTGAAAAAATCTTTAAACATTCCTGCTTTAAAAACTGCTCAAACAGTCGGATTAAATAAATCAAAAGAATTTGCCGAAAAACTTGGTATGACATTCAAAGATGGCCCATATGAATCAACGGCAATTGGTAGTAACGAAAGTTCTCCATTACAGGTAGCTGGTGCCTATGCGGCATTTGGGAACGATGGCGTTTACAATAAACCTCATTTCGTAAAAGAAGTTGTCTTCCCTGATGGCAAAAAGAAAAGCTTTAAACCAAAAGAAAAACGAGTAATGCAAGATTACACAGCATACATGATTACAGATGTCCTTCGCGATGTTGTAAAACCAGGATCTGGTGGTACCGGCTCGGCAGCATATGTTCCAGGCGTCGATCTTGCTGGTAAGACCGGAACTCAAAACTATGATAAATCGGTTATCCAAAAATACGGTATTCCAGCAGATGCGAACCGAGATAGTTGGTTTGCAGGATATACACCGCAATATACAATGGCCGTTTGGACAGGTTACGAAAAAGATAGTAAAGAAAATTATATAGGCGATCGCTCAACAAAAATTGCACAGCAAATGTTTAAAGCAATGATGAGTAAATATGCTACAGATAAAACTCGTTTTGAACAACCTTCTTCTGTAGAACGTATAAATGATGAACTTTATGTGAAAGGTGCAAAAAAGGATGCTGTTAAGCAGATCAAAGTAGATCCACCAACTGGTGTAACGCCATCTTATGATGCAGCATCTAATGCGATTACATTAAGCTGGTCTGGTCCTTCAACAGATGTTGATGCTTATTCTGCAAGCTATAAAGCAAACGACGGTTCTAGTGGCAGCCTATCCGTGAGTGGTACAACTGCTACACTTAGCGGTGTAAAACCAGGTGTGACTTACACCTTCTCTGTAGTAGCGAAAAAAGGTACTGGTACAAGTAATGCCGCTGGCGTATCCTTTACTGTTTCTGGCGAAAATGCAGATGCCAAGAAGAAAGCTGAAGACGAGGCTAAGAAAAAAGCTGAAGATGACGCCAAGAAAAAAGCTGAAGATGACGCCAAGAAAAAAGCTGAAGATGACGCTAAGAAAAAAGCCGAAGATGACGCAAAGAAAAAAGCTGAAGA
>NZ_JBALQK010000204.1:22361-27734 GCF_036965845.1 Bacillus sp. JJ1127
GAAGATGACGCCAAGAATAAAGCTGAAGACGAGGCTAAGAAAAAGGCTGAAGATGACGCTAATAAACAAAAACCAGATCAACCAACAGGTGGAGACGTTCATCCACCAGAGCCCGTTAATCCAACACCATAATATAAAAAAGAAGTCACCTTTCTCTAATGAGATGGTGACTTCTTTTTTTGTATTATTTTTTTTACACACAACTTTTCTATTTCTACATACAACTGTGCCAGTTGAATATAGGAATGATAATGATTTGGTTGCTCTATAATAAATGAATAACGTTCCATAAAGTTAATTGGTTTTATCTGTAGCTCTTCAATCTTGCTCTTCATATCTTTCAATCCCGACACTGGTTGTCCATTTAACCAATATAAAATTGATAATAAATGAGCTGCGAAGTGAATCATCGGCTCCCTTGCTTCTTTTCGTTTTCGATTCCGAAAAGATATAGATATATCCTCTTTTTTTTCTTTCCATATATCTAACACAGCTGGAATACTCATTTCTATCTCATTCCATGGTTTGTACTGTTCTTCTATATCAAATAAGAAATAATGGCTTTCTATCAATTGCACAAAAGATGCATCTGTATGATAGATAATCTTGTCTATATCCCCCTCAAAAAAGGGAATACACCGGAACTCATCCGGTATTTGTACCACTTGTTTCATCTTTTTACTTTCCCTTCATTCGCTTTTTTCCTTCGCGACATACTTCTAGTAACGGGCACTCTTCACATTGCGGGCGCTGCGCCTTACAATGATAACGTCCAAAGAAAATCATACGGTGATGTGTAACTCCCCACTCTTCCATAGGTACTTTCTTCATCAATGTTTTTTCTACTTCCAGAACTGAATCTTTCCACCTACAAATCGCCAAGCGTTTACTTACTCTCTCCACATGTGTATCAACGGCAATAGCAGGAATCCCAAATGCTACTGAAACAACTACATTCGCCGTTTTTCTACCAACTCCTGGTAATTTCGTTAATTCATCACGATCCTCCGGAACCTTACCATTATAATCATTAAGTAGCATCCGGCATAACTTCTGAATATTTTTTGCTTTATTTCTGTACAATCCGATTGAACGAATATCTTGCTGTAATTCTTCTAAAGAAACATTTAAATAATCTTCAGGCGTCTTATATTTTTGAAATAAATTTTTCGTAACTTTATTTACAAGTACATCTGTACATTGTGCAGATAATGCCACCGCAATCACAAGTTCAAATGGATTATCATGATTTAATTCGCAATGTGCTTCTGGATACATATCTGCCATTGTATCTAAACAATAACGAATTTGTGTTTTGTTTAACATATATTTCCTCCTACATTACTGCTCTAACCAATTATAAAAAGGTACTTTCCCTGTATATTTGGTCTCTTGTTTTGATATTTGCTGCGTCCGTTGTTGATTTGCTCTAAATTTCCGCCCTTGATCTTGCGCTTGATCAACCGTCCTAATTCCGTTCTTTTTCCATTCAAACAAAATCCGATCAATATATCGAAAATTAAGCTTCCCGCTCATTACTGCTTCTCGAAGAGCTGCTTGAATTAAATTTGGATGATGTTGATCTTGGTCCTGCCACATCGCTAATGTTTCGCATTCAAAAGGCGATAATGGTCTCCCAAATTCATGTTCAAAAATTGTATATAAATTTACTTGAAGCTGTTTTTGTTCTTTTTGTTCTTCTTCTATTGTTTCATTCATTAAAAAGTGCAATATTTTTTCCCAAAGCGGTTGCAAAGAATAACTCTCACACATCATCGCTTCGGATCTTTGTCCACCTTCTAATGCTAAAAATCCTTTTTGGATTAATGTTTGGATTACTTCCATACATTTCATTTCTGTAATTGTCATTCGCTCTGCAATCTCTGAAGGAGTTGGAAAAGAATTACCCGATTCTAAAAACGTATGCACATGAAGTACAACCATAAATTCTGTTTCATTTAAACCTAATTTTTTATAGTGCATCATAAGCAATTTAGGAATTGCGATGCTGCCCTGTTCAAACCACTGTAACATCATTTTTTTCTTCATCACCAAACACCTCGCTCTCTAGTATAACACACCTGTTACAATTTCTTTTTGCCACAATTCGTCAAAAAACCTCCCTATATATAGGGAGGTCCTTTTCATTTGTTTAAAGTAACCTATTTGACGTACAAATGCAAGAAATACTTGTTAAGCCTGTACTTTACTTTTCATAAACGTATTCATTCGTTCCAACGCTTTCTCTAATTGTTCAAGAGATGTTGCATATGATAAACGAACATTGTTTGGCGCGCCAAATCCTGTTCCTGGAACAAGAGCTACTTTTTCTTCTTCTAACAAGGCTTTTGCCCATTCATCAACTGTTTCGTATCCAGCTAATGCTACAGCTTCTTTTACATTTGGGAATAAGTAAAATGCGCCTTGCGGTTTGATACAAGTGAAACCAGGAATTTGAATTAATTTATCATAAATAATGTTTAATCGTTCTTCAAATGCTTGACGCATCATTTCTACAGGCTCTTGTGAACCCGCATATGCAGCAATTGCACCGTATTGAGCAATTGAAGTAGGGTTTGACGTACTATGACTCGCTAAGTTTGTCATCGCTTTAATAAGCTGCTTATTTCCTGCTGCATATCCAATGCGCCATCCTGTCATAGAATGTGATTTCGATACACCATTAATAATAAGAGTTTGTTCTTTTAATGCATTAGAAAGCTGAGCAATTGAAGTATATTCTACTCCACCATAAACTAATTTCTCATAAATTTCATCAGAAACAATTAAAATATCGTGTTCTAAACATACTTCCCCAAGCTGACTTAATTCTTCTTTGCTGTAAATCATTCCTGTTGGATTGCTCGGTGAATTAATAATAACAGCTTTTGTTTTCTCTGTAATTGCCTCACGCAGCTGCTCTGGTGTAATTTTGTACTGATTGTCTTCTAAACCTTCTACATAAACCGGCTTACCACCAGCAAGCTTTACTTGCTCAGGATAACTTACCCAATAAGGAGTTGGGATGATAACTTCATCTCCTTCGTCAAGTAACACTTGGAATAATGTATAAAGCGCATGTTTCGCACCATTACATACAATAATTTCAGTTGGATCATACGCTAATCCTTGATCACGCGTAAATTTCTTCACAATTTCTTGTTTTAACGCATTTAACCCACCAGTTGGTGTATATTTCGTATGTCCTTCTAACATCGCTTTATGTGCAGCATCCATAATATGCTCCGGCGTATTAAAGTCAGGTTCCCCTGCCCCTAATCCAATTACATCATGGCCTTCAGCTTTTAATGCTTGTGCCTTTGCTGTAATTTCTAAAGTTGAAGACGGTGTTAAAGCAGCTACTCGCTTTGCTAATTTCATTTTTAGTTCCCCCTACATCTATTTTTCAATGCTATATCGTTGTAAAAACTGTCCATCTTTAAATGCAAGATAGTAGTAACTATAACGACCTTCCTGATCAATATATGTAATTTCCCACACTGGATCATCGTTTTCGGCACCTAATTTTACTTTTAAGATTTCTTTCGGCGGTTTTGGCTTATGTTCTTTACTTTCTTCTTTCAACTGTTCAGCCATTTTTTGTACAGCTTGCTTCTCAGAAATCCCTTCGCTCTTTTTCTTTACGAGAACATCTCCTTTTTTCTCAGGTACCCAAGCAATGATTTGTTCTCCTTTTTCATCTACACCTTGTACGACTGTATATGAAGATTTCCCGTTATAATAATCAACGGATTTAACCTTTGTAAGCTTTGCTTTTTCTTTTGCAATTTCTACAGCTTTTGATTCTTTCGGAATTTTCTTTTCCATTGTTGCATTATAAACATGCACCCCATATAATCCAATGGCAACAATAACGATAATGATGGCAAAGATCCATTTTTTCATTGTATCACTACGTTCTGTATATCGTAAATACTGCTGTTTCTTTTTCGTTCTCGTCTAGTGCCAGTCCGAACATGAGGTCCTGTTCCTTTAATGTACGATTCAAACTATCAACAATTTTATATAGGTCAGACGAATATTTAATACGCGTCGTTGATAGCACTTCGATTTTCTTCTCCATGAAAACTCCTCCGTTACACAAAATTTCTAATTATAGAAGAACGCAATGCGGTTACAATAAGAGTACATTCTTTACAACCCCTGCTTCATCACCCATCTATTATAGCAGG
The DNA here is from genome assembly GCF_036965845.1 of Bacillus sp. JJ1127. Taxonomy (NCBI): domain Bacteria; kingdom Bacillati; phylum Bacillota; class Bacilli; order Caryophanales; family Bacillaceae; genus Bacillus; species Bacillus sp. JJ1127. Next base: position 26,555 of record NZ_JBALQK010000204.1, read on the forward strand.
ACATGTACAGCAAAAAAAGGTTTCAAATCGAAAAGCAACGTAATTTGTATACAAGAAGTAAGAAAAAATAAAATTCCTCCTACCCACATTTTACGCCTGAAGCACAATTTACTTCAGGCGTATTTTTCCTGTAATTTGTTATTCCTCTAGTCGCTTCAATAATTGGTCTAGTGTTTCTTCATAAAGCGGGACATTCGGAATAGATTGCAAAAATTTCTTCCCATAAAAAGAAGTTGTTAGTCGACGATCTAATACAAACACCGTTCCTGTATCTGTGGTTGTTCGTATTAATCGACCAAAACCTTGTTTAAAGCGAAGAATAGCTTGCGGAAGCGCTAGTTTTGTAAATACATCTTCCCCTTTATTCCTCATCCATTCACTTTTTGCCTCCATCATTGGTTGATGAGGCGGTGTAAATGGCAAACGAACAATGACAAGGTGGCTTAAAGCATCTCCAGGAATATCAATTCCTTCCCAAAAACTACTTGTTCCTAACAAAATGGCCTTGTCAAACTCTTGAAATTTCCGAACTAAACGACTACGACTTCGATTATTTACACTTTGCGTCAGTATTACGTATTCTTCTAATTCATCTTCATTTTTTAAATTTACATACGTTTCTTTCAACATTTCATAAGAAGTAAATAGTACAAGCATTTTTCCTCTTGTTGCTTTAGCGATTTTCATAATTTGTTTTGATATTTCACTAATATATTCTTCTTCCCGAACTTCCTTAATAAGCGGGACATCCGTTGGAACCATTAACTTTACTTGCTCTTCATAATGAAATGGAGATGAAACCGTTAGTGTATCTGGCGCAAAATCATGTAACCCTAATTCTTCTTTTATATAGTCAAATGTATGATTCACAGTTAACGTTGCTGACGTAAAAATAACGCTTCGCTTTCTTGTTAAAAATTCATCAGCAAATCTTTCTCCTATATGAATAGGTTGTGCATATAATACTGTGGAATGAATGGTACCTTTCGTTTCTGTCTCCATCCATGTCACATATGAGTTTTTTTCTAATATGAGCACCTGTAATGAATGAACCATCTTTCTTAATAACTCTATAAGATGCATAAACTCGCCTGTAATAACATGCATTTCCCATTCTAATGTACTTTGTAATATATCAGCCTGCTTCTCCAGTAAGGCTAGTAATTTTCTTAATTCATAT
>NZ_JBALQK010000205.1:0-4382 GCF_036965845.1 Bacillus sp. JJ1127
CTATAGGGTACATTTTAAAGCGGTCAGGGATTTTTTCTGCCACATGCAAGGGTGAAAACAAAGGGAGAAAGCGAGTGCAGGTCATGTTTTCTTTTGTATAGCAGCCACTTATATGTTGAAAAATTAAAATGGATTATCAATATAAAAAAGGATAGGGGAACTATCCTTTTTTGTTTTCGTTCGACAAAAAAAGACAATGTAGAGGAGCCTTGTTTGTTATGATGTTTTTTGGAATCGTACACTTTTTATAGGGGGAACTAACAGCATGAAGAAACGAAGACCGGAACTCATTACGGGACTAATCGGTTCTATAATAGGAACAGTAATGGGGGGAGCAATATTTGTTATATATGGTTTTATTATGGCCATTCATAATGCGATAACATGGTCACTTATAATACCGTTCCTCATTTTTATTCTCCAAATTGTAGCTATTGTTTTAAGCTGCAGTGTCAATAAAATGAATCATAAGCTATACGGAGGATTGATGATTGCTATTGGTGTTATTACGATAGTTGGATCGGTTTTATTTTTATATATACCGGCCATTTTATATATAGTTTCTGGCGGGATGGCTTTTAGAAAATTAAGAGATCCTTCACAAACAACATGATAGTACGAATTATAACCTACACATGCGTATCAATTTTACAGTAAAGAAGCTGAGGCAGTGATTAAGGACTGATATAAAAAAATAAATTTAATTAAAAAATAAGCAAGTTTTGGAATTCGTTACATATATTTTAGTGAAAGGCCTTTCACCATTTTATCACCTAGGGGGCAATCATAATGAAATTTTTGTCTTACCTTACAATAATTTTGGTGATTCTTGGCGGTTTGAATTGGTTGTTTGTGGCGTTTGATTATAATGTGGTCGAAAAGCTATTTGGTTCTACACCAGCTCTCGTTGATACTGTTTATTGGCTTTTTGGTCTTTCTGCTCTTTATCAAATTTATGATCGGTTCTTTGCGAACAGTTAATTCCTATATATATGATTAGGGTGTTAAGCGAGATAAAATGCTTAACACTCTTTTTGCATGTTTATAAATAAAACTGTATTTGCAAACGGTTCCATTGCGTCTTACACCGTAATAAAGCGAAACAAATTGACCGTATATTTTATATGGTGTATAATTCAGAAAGTTTAAAAATTAATAAATATAGAAATAGGGGGTCATACGGGTGATGGAGAGAGTTTATAATTTTTCAGCGGGACCATCTATACTCCCTTTGCCAGTTTTAGAAAAAGTGCAAAAGGAGCTTTTGAATTATAATGGGACAGGCATGTCCATAATGGAAATGAGTCACCGATCTTCGCATTTTCAAAATATTATAGAAGAAGCAAGTAGTTTGCTTCGTGAATTGATGCACATTCCTGATAACTATGATGTTTTATTTTTACAAGGAGGAGCATCCTTACAGTTTTCAATGGTTCCACTGAATGTAATGAATGAACATAAAAGGGCTGGATATGTACTTACGGGCTCATGGTCTAAGAAGGCATTGCAAGAGGCAGAGAAAGTAGGAGAAATCAAAGTCATTGCTTCTTCTGAGCAAGAAAAATTTACAACCATTCCCCGTATAGATACTTCAATGATTCATCCGGAGCTAGATTATATACATATTACAACGAATAATACAATTGAAGGAACAAAATATGTGGAACTGCCGCAATTAGAAACAATTCCACTTGTCGCTGACATGTCATCGAATATTTTATCGGAAGAATATGATGTTGAGAAGTTTGGTTTAATCTATGCGGGAGCGCAAAAGAATTTAGGACCAGCAGGATTAACAATTGCGATTATCAAAAAGGATTTAATAGGTAAAGCGAATGCTTCTTGTCCGGTTATGCTAAACTATGAAACTTATAGTAAAAACAATTCCTTATATAATACACCGCCATCTTTTAGTATTTATGTGACGAAGCTTGTGTTAGAGTGGCTGAAAGAGCAAGGCGGAGTACCTGCAATTGAAGAACAAAATAGAAAGAAAGCATCACTTCTTTATCGTTTCTTGGATGAATCGGAATTATTTACTTCACCAGTGGATCCTAAGTATCGTTCCCTTATGAATATTCCATTTACAACACCATCAGAAGAGCTAAATGAACAATTTTTACAAAGGGCTAAGGCACTTGGGCTTGTCACATTAAAAGGGCATCGTTCAGTCGGCGGTATGCGCGCTAGTATTTATAATGCTATGCCGATAGAAGGCGTTCAAAAATTAGTAGATTATATGAAGGACTTTGAGCTAGAGAATAGATAGGGAGATGGAGCTATGTTTCGCGTTCAAACGTTAAATCAGATTGCTGAAAAAGGGTTACAAATTTTTGGAGCAGATCAATATAAAGTAGGCGAAGGAGTAGAGCATCCAGACGGGATTTTATTGCGCAGCTATTCTTTACATCAAGAAGAGTTTTCAAAGGATTTAAAGGCAATTGCAAGAGCTGGAGCGGGTGTAAATAATATCCCTGTAGAGCGCTGTACGGAAAAAGGAATTGTTGTATTTAATACACCAGGCGCAAATGCAAATGCGGTAAAGGAATTGATCATTGCGAGTCTGATTATGTCTTCTCGTAATATTATAAATGGAGTTGGCTGGACAAAGGGATTAGAAGGTGAAGAAGTTCCACAACTTGTTGAAGTAGGGAAAAAACAATTCGTTGGATCAGAGATTGCTGGAAAGCGCTTAGGGATTATTGGGCTAGGTGCAATTGGCGCACTTGTCGCAAATGATGCGTTATCTCTTGGAATGGATGTTGTAGGTTATGACCCATACGTATCAGTTGAAACAGCATGGCGTCTATCTACACAGGTACAACGTGCGTTTAGCTTAGATGAAATCTTTGCAACATGCGATTATATTACGCTACATATTCCGCTCACAGATCAAACAAGAGGGATTATTGGAGAGCATGCGATCCAAACGATGAAAAAAGGTGTGCGCCTATTTAACTTTTCAAGGGGAGAACTTGTGGACGAAGTGGTTTTAGAAAAAGCATTAGAGGAAGAAATCATTAGTCATTATGTAACAGACTTTCCGAATGAAAATGTAATAAAAATGAAGAATGTAACGGCAACACCACATCTTGGGGCTTCTACATATGAGTCTGAAGAAAATTGCGCTGTGATGGCAGCACGCCAATTGCGAGACTATTTAGAAACAGGAAACATCCGTAATTCAGTAAACTATCCGAATGTAGAACTCCCTTATGTCGGAAAGAAACGCATTACCATTATGCATCAAAACGTTCCTAACATGGTAGGACAAATTTCAGGGTGCCTAGCGGAGCATCACATCAATATTGCGGACATGATTAACCGCAGTAAAAACTCTTGGGCCTATACGATGATTGATATTGATAATGGGATTGATGATATAATAAAAGAAAATGTTGTTGAAAATATAAGACAAATCACAGGCGTTGTAGCCGTTCGAATGATTGTGTAAAGGAGAGAGAAACTTGGCAACAATTCGACCATTTCGAGCCATTCGTCCAGTAGCAGACAAAGCTGCGCAAGTTGCAGCGTTACCATACGATGTATTAAATAGTGAAGAAGCAAGAGAAGTTGCAAAAGGGAATCCATATTCGTTTTTACATGTTGATAAAGCAGAAATTGACTTAGATCCAGCTGTTTCACCATATGATAATCGTGTATATGAAAAGGCAAATGAAAACTTACAACGCTTAATAAACGAAGAAGTACTGATTCAAGATGAAGAGCCGTGTTTTTATATTTATCAACTGACGATGCAAGGGAGAACTCAGTCTGGAATTGTTGTTTGTACATCAATCGATGAGTATACCGATAATACAATTAAAAAGCATGAGCGAACTCGTCATGAAAAAGAACAAGATCGCATTCGTCATGTAGATGTATGTAATGCCAATACTGGGCCCATTTTTTTAACATACCGTACGAAAGAAACCATAACAAAGTTAATTGTAAATTGGCAAGAGAATCACGCGCCAATTTATCAATTTACTGCGGATGACGGTGTGGAGCATGTAATCTGGAAGATTGCAGAAAGCGATGTAGTTTCTGCATTGGTAGAATCATTTGAAGAGATTCCTTCCTTATATATCGCTGACGGACATCATCGTTCAGCATCTGCTGTAAAAGTAGGACTCATGCGTAGAGAACAATATCCGAACTATACAGGAGAAGAAGAATTTAATTTCTTTTTATCTGTTTTATTCCCTCATGATGAACTATCGATTTGGGATTACAATCGTGTTGTGAAAGATTTAAATGGTCTATCTGAAGAACAATTTTTACAGCAAATCTCGCAATACTTTTATGTAGAAAAGGCAGGTGTATCTCCATATAAACCAACTGAACCAAAATCATTTGGTATGTATTTGGATCATCTATGG
>NZ_JBALQK010000206.1:0-4991 GCF_036965845.1 Bacillus sp. JJ1127
TCTTTTTATTTCCTTCTATATTTTTCACTTTCTTAACCATTCCAACCAAACCTGTCGGGAAACCTAATAACACAATAATATATAGTAATCCAAGGAAGATTGTCCATCGTTCAAAGATGGGATATTGCGCCGCAAGTTCTGATAAATAATACTTTAGGGACTCAATAATCCCTGCGCCAGCGATTGCTCCAACTAATGTACCCACTCCCCCGATCATTGTCATTAATAAAGCATTCAAAGTCATTTCAATTGAAAAAACAGTTGTATTTACAAAGCGTAATGTGATGACAAATAAACCGCCACTAAGCGCTGCTACTATTCCAGCCACTACACTCGCAATAATTTTATAGTGGAGAATTTTATATCCAAGCGCTTCTACACGTTGCTCATTTTGCGAAATCGCCTTCAACACTTTACCAATAGAAGATTGTGTAAATAAGCGGAGCAATAGAAAAATTACGATGAGACATATGAGTGTAATATAATAAAATGTGAAACGGTCACGAAACATTTCTGGAACACGGAATGTAAAACCATCCCCCCCATGTGTGACAGCTCGCCATTTTTCAGCAAGTACGAAGAATAGTTGTGAAATGGCAAGTGTTAGCATTGCGTAAAAGTGACTTTTTAATCGTAAAGAAAGCATACCGATTATATAACTAATTATTGCTGATATTACAACTGCTATCGCAATACCGATTAAAAAACTTGCTATCGAAACCTCATGTCGATCTAATAAGAGTGCAACACAATAAGCACCTATTCCAAAAAACATACAATGACCGAATGAAACAATTCCTGTATATCCAAGCAGAATATCAAAACTCATTGCAAATATTGCAAAGATGAAAATTTGTGTGAACAAAATGAGTAAGCTCCGTGAATCATTTACGAAAGGGAATACACTTAAACAAATCAATGCAGCTATTCCAAAATATATCCCGGCCCTATTAAATGTGATGTTCACCATTTCACCCCTTCTCACCAACAAGTCCCGTTGGTTTAACTATCAAGAAGAATAACAACATTAACATATTTATTGCGAGTGATAAGTCAGGTATATAGTAAGCTGTAAAAGCTCCGGCCAAACCAACAATTAAAGATGCAATGGCCGAACCTTGTACGCTGCCCAACCCTCCAATAATGACAACAATAAAAGCTAAAATAGCATACTGCATGCCCATTTCAGCGAAAATAACTCCTGAATATGGTGCAAGAAGAAACCCACCTAACGCCGCCATTCCAGCTCCTAATAAAAAGACAAATGAAAATATAGCTTTTACGTTAATGCCGAGAGCTTGAACCATTTCCTTATCTATTACCCCCGCGCGAATCATAAGTCCAATTTTTGTTTTACGCAATAACAACATCAAACTAATATAGATCAGTACTCCAACAACAATAACAAATAAGCGATACTTTATTAATATAATCCCATCAAATGTAAAGCTCCCTTGTAACCATGATGGTAATTTAGCACTAATAGGATTCGGGCCCCAAAATACTTTTATACATTCACTAAGTACGAGCATTCCACCAAGTGTGACAAGAAGCTGCCGAACATGATTTCCATAGACAGGCCGAATAAGAAACCTTTCTAATACGAAGCCAAGAAACATCCCCATCAAAATTGCTCCTATTAACGCAAGTACATAGCTACCTGTCATATTAAATAGCCATACACCCGTAAAAGCCCCCCATGCAAACAATCCACCATGAGCAAAATTGAGGACACTCATTAAACCAAAAATAAGTGAAAGTCCAGATGCTAGTAAGAAAATAAGCATACCTGTCGAGACGCCGTTTACAAACAAATTAACTAGCACATCCACGTTCCACGCCCCCTCCTCCGTATCAACTTTAAGAAATCCCTAAATATTTATGACATGTTTCCTTATCTTCTTTCAGTTCATTCATCGAACCGTTATGCACAATTCTCCCATTATCCATAATGTAAAAATAATCCCCTATCTGGCTTGCCATCATAAAATTTTGTTCCACAAGCAAAACAGTTGTTTTCTCTTTCATTTTCAAAATAGCGAACATTAACTTTTCAATCATAATCGGCGATAATCCTTTACTTGGCTCATCGATAAGCAACAATCCATCACTATTAATGAACGCTCTTGAAATCGCCAACATTTGCTTTTGTCCTCCGCTCAAAAAGCCACTCTTTTTTTTCCAATATTGTTTTAAGTCCGGAAATAAATCGAGCATCCATTCTATCTTTTCCGCAGTTTCTATTCCTTTCTTTGTCCCTGCGAGAGCAAATGTTTCTTCTACCGTTAAATCATGAAAGATCCCTTGATTCTCTGGTACATATCCCATTCCTTTTCGCGAGATCAAATGAGTGGATAAACCATTTACTTTCTCATCGCAATAATAGATCTCTCCATGAGAAATCCTATGAAATCCCATAATAGAACGTAAAGTTGTTGTTTTTCCGGCCCCGTTTCTTCCAAACAATACAGTTATTGTTCCTTTTTCAACACCTAAAGAAACACCTTGTAAAATATGAAACTGATCTAAATACGTTTCTATATTATCCACTTTTAATAGTGTCACCGTATAATCCTCCTAAATACGCTGTTTGTACGCGCTCATCCTTCATAATCTCCTCTGGCAATCCTTCTGCTAATAACTCTCCATGAAATAATACAATTAGATGATCGGATAAATGCAATACCATATCCATTTTGTGTTCAATAAGTACAATTGTATTCTCACGATTTTTCTTTATATTTTCTATTACTTGTAAAATAGCTGGAACTTCCTCAACAGAAATGCCCGCTGTCGGTTCATCGAGTAACAATACATCTGTCTTCAGCGCTAGCAACATAGCAAGTTCTAATTTTCTCTTTTCTCCATGTGCTAAATCTTTCGCTAGCACTTCTTCTTTTTCATGAAGTAATACTGTCTTCAAAAGTCGCCTTGCCTCTCCCATCTGTTGTTTCAATCGAGAGGAGTTTGGAAAAAAACTATAATAATCTTGAACAAATGACTGTACACTTAAGCGGACATTTTCAATCACGGTTAATTCTGGGAAGATATTTGTAAGTTGAAAAGAACGCCCAATTCCAAGACGTGTTCGCTCTGGAATCGATAACTTTGTAATATCACGCTCTTTAAAATAAATCTCCCCTTTCGTCGGAGAAACTTGTCCACTTAACAAGTTAAAGAGAGTTGTCTTTCCTGCCCCATTCGGCCCAATAATCGAAATAAGTTTGCCTTTTTGTATCGTCAAATTTACATCTTTAATAACATGATGTTCTCCAAATGAGACACACAGATTTCTAGTCTCTAATAAATTCTTCATGCTCTACCTCCCCATAAAGTGAAACCTCTATTAGTAAAGGTTTTCTTCATTCCCCTACTAATGGAAAGACTTCACCAATCTGGCTTTTACACGCGAAGTTATCCCCCACCTATACTTGCTTCTCTCTGACTCTTGAGGTGGGGGACTTACTGCCCGTTAATACGGGATAAAACTATTATTTTTTTAAAAATTCAATCTATTTATTTTGAACTGGTGGCTCCGTTTCTTTCATTGTCAGTTCACGTTCTAAAACAGGCACTGGATAATCCACACCATCTTGTTTCTGCAACGTTATCGAATAAAGCGTTTGCAATGCTTGGTGATCTTTCTCTCGAAACTTCATTTTACCTTTTGGTGTTTCAAATTCCATTCCCTCCATTTTCTTAATGAGCGTATCAACCTCTGTATCTCCTTTCGTTTTCTTTAACCCCTCAACGATGGAGATTGCCGCAGACATTCCCCCAGCTGTAAATAAGTCTGGAACAGTTCCATTAAAACGCTTTTTATGTTCTTCTATTAACCAATCGTTCACTTTATTTTTCGGAAGCGTATGATAATATACTGAAAACCCTTGCATCCCTACTAGCGCATCCATTGTTTTTAATGCTGGTATATCCGGTGCCCCTGTTGAAATCTTAATTCCTTGTCCTTCCACGTTCATATCTTTTAATTGCTTCCACGGTGAGTTGGCACCAGCCCAAACAATAAATAAATAATCTGGTTTTGAACTAATAATATTTTGAATATTTGCAGTAAAATCAGTAGAATTTGTATCAGCATATTGTTCGTTTACAATATTCGCACCTAGTTTTTGCGCTCCAGCTTTAAATGCAGCAATTCCTTCACGTCCAAAGGCGTTGTCTGGAGCAAATGTTGCAATCTTTACATCTTTCTTAGCAATTGATGCAGCACCAGCAATTGCATCTTGGGATGAATTTCTTCCTGTCCTAAAAATGTATTTATTCCAGTTCTTACCCGTGATACTATCTGCAACCGCTGGTTCAACGACCATTATTTTTTCATACTCTTCGGCTAATGGTAACACTGCTAATGTATCACTTGAACTCGAAGATCCAACGAGAAAGTCGACCTTATCTTCTTCTAATAGTTTCGTAGCTTTTTTAACTGCTACATCCGCTTTCGTTTCTGTATCTTCTACAACAAACTTAATCTTCTTTCCTTCTACCTTCCCTGTTCCACCTGTTGCATAATCGAGTCCCAGCTCAAATCCATTTACTGTTTGTTTCCCGTACGATTCTAGCGGACCTGTTAACGAAGCAAGCACACCTACTTTAATCGTTTTCTCATCGTCTGTACTTGCTTTCTTTCCTGAACAACCTGCTGTTACTAACAATGAACCAAGAATACACCCCGTAAACATCATTTTTAGCCACTTACGTTTTTTCCCTGACATTGTGATCCTCCCCATACTTTACTTTCTGATAGAATCAAATACGCCATAGTAAACCATCCGTAATCATGACTTTTCACTTTTAACAATTTAACGTATTTCCGAAAGAAGTCCCCATCTTCAAGCGCGTGACGTGCAAGAGCCAAGCGGTAAGGTGGGGATGAATTTCGGTTAGGCATAGCCTAAAATAACTCTTGGCAAATACACGCATGTTTTGCCCATCCATATCAGGATGTAGTTTCCCTTCGCCAATGTTTGTAGGTG
>NZ_JBALQK010000207.1:0-5128 GCF_036965845.1 Bacillus sp. JJ1127
TTTCTTTTTGTATTTTTATTCTCAATATGTTATATTGTAAAAGTAAATAAAATATGTTTTCTCTATATCAGAAGAATTGTTTTAATTAGAATTTTCTGATTTGTCATTATTTTATTTTCTTTTGGAATTCAAATATTACACTTGAAAACGCTTATTATCTCGTTTTCAGGGAAAAATAGGGTAACGGCTGAAGTCTTAATAGGTTATTTAAGAAATTTTCTTTCTATTTCCATATAATACTATTGACTTCTAAATATTTTGTAAATTAAAATGATTACATAAATATCCGTTATACAGGATTAGGGGGAAGCAAAATGGATGCAGCTTTAAAATTAGACAAAGCTGGAGAACAACAATCACCAAAAAAACATCCACCTGGATTATACTTGTTGTTCTTAACAGAAATGTGGGAAAGATTTAGTTACTACGGAATGCGTGGACTTTTAGTTCTTTATTTAACAACAGCTGTTGTTAGCGGCGGTCTTGGATTTGACAAGGCTTTTGCAGTACAATTATATGGAATTTTCACAGCTTTAGTATATTTCACACCGATTGCTGGTGGATGGTTAACTGATCACTTTATCCCAAGACGTCTTGCAATTACTCTTGGTGGTATTATTATGGCACTTGGTAACTTTGTTCTATTTTCAATGAATACAAAAACTGGACTCTTTTTAGGATTAGGATTATTAGTTATTGGTAATGGATTCTTCAAACCGAATATCTCTACTCTATTAGGTGAATTATACGGTGAAAATGATAAACGCCGTGATTCTGCTTTCACAATCTTTTACATGGGTATCAACGTAGGGGCTTTCTTTGCACCACTTATTTGTGGTTTCTTAGCAGAAGATTTCTTTAAAACAAGCGCTAATGGCGTTATGGTTATGGGTTATAAATATGGATTCTTAGCTGCTTGTATCGGTATGATTATCGGTCAGATTTTCTTTAACCTATTAGCTCCTCGTTACCTTGGTAAAGCAGGAACAACAGTTGTAGGTAAAAAATCAAAAGACAAAAATGCAAAAGTAATTGAGAAAAAACCTTTAACAAAACAAGAAAAGAGCCGTACTTGGGCAATCATCATTTTAACTTGCTTCGTTGTTTTCTTCTGGGCAGGTTTTGAACAAGCCGGTAGTTCTTTAACACTATATACAAACACTTTTGTTGATCGTACAATTTTCGGATGGGAAGTTCCAACATCTTGGTTCCAATCTGTTAACCCAGCATTTATCGTACTATTAGCACCATTTGTATCTATGTTATGGATGAAATTATCTAAAACAAAAAATGGTGATTTAAAAGTTCCAACAAAAATGGCACTTGGTATGATTTTACTAGGAATTGGCTATCTCGTTTTAACATTAGCTGTTCTGAAAACTGGAAGCGATGAAGCGCATATTGCTACTAAAGCAAATTTATTATTCATCGTCTTCACATATTTGTTCCATACAATTGGTGAATTATTCTTATCACCAATCGGTCTATCAATGGTAAGTGCAATTGCTCCTGTAAAATTAGCATCTCTATTAATGGGAGTATGGTTAGCAGGTTCTGGTATGGCGAACTATCTAGCTGGTGCACTGGCTGCCTACACACAATCTTTAGGCTACTTAGAAGTATTTGCAAGTATCGGTATTATCGTAATCGTACTAGGATTGATACTTCTTATGTTCTCTAAAAAAATTGCACGTATGATGGAATAACAATACCATTAAGAAAGGACCCTCACATACGAGGGTCCTTTTTATATTTATAATATTTATTTCTTTCCTCTTGCTATTAATGTTTAACACTTTGTTTTTCAGCTTGGAAGACAATATTCCCATCTACCATTGTAAAAACAACTGTAGACTCTTTAATTTCTGTCACAGGTACAGCAAATAAATTCCGATCCAATACGACTATGTCAGCTAGTTTCCCCTCTTCTATCGTCCCAAGTTCATCTTCACGAAATGAAGCATATGCAGGAGCGTATGTGTATGCTCGTAAAGCTTCAGCTAAAGAAATTCTCTCCTGTGAATTCCACACTACACCTTGATCATCTAATCTTGTTACAGCTCGATAAATCTCTGGCAGTGGATTTAATGTAACAACAGGATAATCACTTCCAAATACAAGCATAGTACCTGAATCCATTAATGTTTTCATCAAATAGTTGTGTTGCATTCTTTCTGACCCAATTAAATTTGTATATACTTCTTTACTTGTCAGATTAATATGCTCCGGCTGAATAGACGCCAGTACACCTAACTTTTGAAATCTCTCAATATCACTTGGATGAATCATTTCAACATGCTCAATTGCGTGTCTTGCATCTCTTTTACCATTTTGTCTTTGAGCCTCTTCAAAAGCATCCAACGCTAAACGTACAGCCCCATCCCCAATCGCATGAAACCTTACACGAAATCCTTCTTTATCAGCATCCACTGTCCATTTCTTTATTATTTCTGGAGGATAAGCAGTATGTCCCTTTGTCGTCTCATCGCAATATGGCTCAAGTAAATACGCAGTATAGCTTGTGGTTACGCCATCGATAAATTGTTTAAATCCACAAAATTGAACCATATTAGAGCGATACGTTTCATTTAAACTTTTCGCTAAGTTTACATCACCATTCAGAGGAGCAACAAAATGAACCCTTGTTGTTAACTTACCTTCTTTTTCAAATTCATCATATAGTTCAGCTTCTTCCACACTCATTTCAGGTATTCTCAATAAATCATGCACAGAGGTTACCCCACATTTTGCAGCTTCTCTTAAAAAGCGCTGAAGCAGTATTCTATTACGTTCTGGATTAAACTGTAATACATTTGTTGCTAACCCTACTGCATTCTCCTTTAAGATTCCTGTTGGCTCACCGTTCTTATCTTTCACAATTTCTCCATACGGTGGATTTTTTGTTCCTCTATGAATCCCTGCCATTTCTAGTGCTTTACTGTTTAACCAAGCACTATGGAACTCAGCATGATATAAAAATACCGGCCGATCTGCAATGTATTCATCTAATATATTTCGATGCGGTTCTTCTTGGCATTCCCACAAATTTTGCTCCCAGCTGCTTCCAATCACACAAGGTGCATTTTCATTTCTATCAGCATGTTCCTTTACAAGCTTTGCAACATCTCTAGCTGAACGTGCATGGATCAATTGTACTCCTTCATTGACTAAGCTTCCGAGCATCAAATGAATATGAAAATCATGAAACCCGGGTATAATAAGCTGATTTTCAAAATCATGTATAATGGTGTCAGCATCTACATAGTCTTGCATGTTTCCTTTTGGAACAAGAGCAATAATTTTATTATCCTTAATAATAATAGAAGCTGAAATAGGAGCTTCTTCTATTCCCGTAAATACTGCATTACTACTTAAAATAACATCTGCTTTTTTCGTCATCATTCTCCTCCTAAACAGATAATTCTTGTCCATCTTCTTTCTGTGATTCATCAAAATTCATTTGTGGTGGTTGAACACGGAATAATTTTGTTACATATAGCAGATAAACAACTCCAACAAGCGCCCATATTCCTCCTAGCATCATAGACATCTTATCTAAGTCACTCCATAATTTTATCGTTATACATGCACCAATTAGTGGGACTACAAAATATAAAATTGTACATTTTAAAGACCTTTGACGTCCCTTGATAAAATAATGTGCAATAACGGAAATGTTCACAAATGTAAAAGCGATTAACGCACCAAAATTAATAAAAGATGTAATTGTAACAAGGTCAGTAAATAGCGCTGCCAAAGCAAAGATACTTACTAAAACAATATTTTTGATAGGTGTTTGAAAACGTGGATGTATGTAGGAAAAGAATGTTTTCGGCAGTACTGAATCCCTTCCCATTGCATATAAAATACGTGAAACGCTGGCGTGAGAGGCTAAAGCTGAAGTGAATGCGGTTACAATCATTCCTGCAAGAAATAAAGCATTAAATAAATTTCCGCCTATCATTCTAGCGATTTCAGCAGCTGCTGTATCTAAACTTCTGAAAGATAAATAATCTGGGTGTACTAAGTGTGCAAGATAAGAAACAATAATATAGCATATGCCTGAGCAACCAATTACAAAAAATATCGCTTTCGGAATCGTTTTTGTTGGTTGAACTGTTTCTTCTGCAAAAGTTGTTAATGCATCAAATCCTAAAAAAGATAAACAAAGAACTGAAGCACCTGAAAACGCAGCGAAAATGGAAGAGTCGGGATTTACAAACGGTTTTAATGAAAATATGGTTCCCTCCCCAGTCCCCTTGAAAAGAGATATAACACATAAAACGCAAAACGAAATTAATACAATATATTGAAAACCTAAAAAAAGCATATTCATTGTAATCGTTACTTTTGTTCCTACAATATTGATTACAGTCACAATTACAATCATCGTTATAATCCATATACTAGAAGGAATAGAAGGTAGATATTCAGAGAGATACAGTGCAATAATGAGGAAGTTGATCATTGGGATAAACAAGTAATCCATTAAAATCACCCAACCAACCATGAAACCTAGTCCTGGACTCAATGATTTTTGTGTATACGTATAAGCAGATCCAGAAACTGGATAAGCTTTTGTCATTTGTCCATAACTATATGCTGTAAACAGCATTGCACATAGCGCAAGTATATAAGCTGTTGGGATTACCCCTTTTGATAAAGATTCTACAACGCCAAATGTAGTAAACACTGTTAATGGAGCCATATAAGCTAAACCTAATAATACAAGCTGAAAAAAATTCAACGAACGCTTTAACTTAATATCATTCTTCACTTTTCAACCCCCTTCCTCTTTGTAATTGGTCTATGCAAATTATGTTCCAATTTGTCACTACATAGCAAAAACACTGCTTTCCCATGCTGTAAACTGAAAAAAACAATGGTTTATTTCACAAAAAGTATACTAATTTGCATAACCTATGAATTGCTGCATACTTTTATCATTTTAACCGAGAAGGCCCCCTCCTCTAAACGAAGTGAAGGTGGGGGTAGTTCAATAGTCTACAACTATGGGATAAAGTGAAACTTCCATCACCAATCGGACTTTTACGGGCCGTTTATCATGCAAATAACGGAATAAATAAAAAACGGAAGTTAGCTCTTGAAAGCTAACTTCCGTTTTTTA
>NZ_JBALQK010000208.1:0-9881 GCF_036965845.1 Bacillus sp. JJ1127
ATATTAAAAGTCATTAATCATGATTATATCATTGATTTAAAAAGACCAACTCGCTATGCGAATTGGTCTTTTTATTACTATGCTATTTATAGTGTTTCTTCATAAAAAAGAACTGCTTACTCGGTAGCATTGTCTTTCTTATATTTCCATAATGATTGGTAAAATCATTGGACGACGTTTTGTTTTTTCGTATAGGAATGGTGCTAATGTATCTGTAATCTCATTTTTAATTTCAGACCATTGTGTTGTTTTGCGCTCCATTACCTTTTCTAAATGTGTTGTAATTAATGTTTGTGCATCGTTGATTAAATCGCTGCTCTCGCGCATATAAACGAATCCACGAGAGATGATATCAGGTCCTGCTGCAACTTTAAATTCTTTCATATCGATGCTTACAACTACGATAACCAGTCCTTCTTCAGAAAGAATGCGACGGTCACGTAATACAATGTTACCGATATCTCCAATGCCGTTTCCATCAATATAAACAGAGCCGGATGGGATTTTTCCAGCAACGCTCGCTTCATCTGAACGTAAGGCAAGAATATCACCATTATCCATAATGAAGCAATTTTCTTCTGGAATACCACAATCGTTTGCTAAATTCATATGCATACGTTGCATGCGATACTCACCATGGATTGGCATGAAATATTTAGGTTTAATTAGACGTAGCATTAGTTTTTGTTCTTCTTGTCCACCGTGTCCACTCGTATGAATATTTGAAAGTTTCCCATGAATTACATCAGCGCCAGCACGATATAACATATTGATTGTGCGGCTCACACTAACAGTATTTCCTGGAATTGGTGAAGAAGAGAAAACCACTGTATCGCCAGGAATGATTTGAATCTGACGGTGTGTACCATTAGCAATACGAGAAAGTGCTGCCATTGGTTCTCCTTGACTACCTGTACATAAGATGACAACTTGATTAGCTGGTAGTCGATTTAATTGAGATGATTCTACAAACGTATCTTTTGGACAGCGAATATAACCAAGATTTTGACCAATCTCAATTGCTGCTTCCATGCTTCGGCCAAAAACAGCTACTTTACGATTGTTTTCAACAGCAGCTTCGACAACTTGCTGTAAACGATGAATATTTGATGCAAAGGTTGCGAAGATAATACGTCCTTCCACTTTGCGGAAAATATCTTGAATGCTATCACCAACGCGTCTTTCAGACATTGTAAAGTTAGGGACTTCGCTGTTTGTACTATCGGATAAGAGACAAAGTACACCATCTTTACCGATTTCGGCCATTTTTGTTAAATCTGCAGGTTCACCAACTGGTGTGAAATCAAATTTAAAGTCTCCCGTATGAACAATTTGTCCTTGTGGTGTTTTCACAACGACTCCATAGGAATCTGGAATACTGTGCGTTGTACGGAAGAAGGAAACAGATGTCTTTTTGAATTTAATAACATCATCTTCTTGAATTTCGTAAAGTTTTGCTTTACGAAGTAATCCGTGCTCTTCTAATTTGTTTTTAATTAAGGCGATTGCTAATTTTCCACCGTAAATTGGGATGTTCACTTGGCGTAATAAGTAAGGGATCCCACCGATATGATCTTCGTGACCATGTGTGATAAATAGCCCTTTAATTTTATCTTCGTTTCGTACAAAATAAGTGTAATCAGGAATCACGTAATCGATTCCGAGAAGTTCGTCTTCTGGAAACTTAATTCCAGCATCAATTATAATAATTTCATCTTGAAATTGAACAGCATATGTATTTTTGCCGATTTCACCAAGTCCACCAAGAGCAAAAACGGCAACCTGATCATTTTTTAGGAATTTCATAAATTATACAATCTCCGTTAGTGTTAAATCAGCATTTTGCTTTTCGTATTCAAGATGAGCGCCAGTAACAGACTGAACAAACTCAATATTATATGCGAACTTTTTTAACTTTGTACGAACATCTCTTTCAGATTCAGCCTCTAAATATAAAACTTTTGTATTTTCACGTACTGGAACCTCAGTCATTTTTTCTTGATAAAATACTTTAAAAATCATTGGGAAAACCTCTCCTTGTCTATGTTTTGCATTATCTGTTACCTATTATAAAGCAAACAGTGATGATTTTCATGTTTTTTCGAATGGGAATGAAGAAAAAGCCCGAAATGGGCACCATTTAAGCAATTGTCTTTTTACGAACTAAATCATTTAAATAGCGTTTTAGCTTTTTCTTCAGCTTCTTCAGCATGATTACTCCTTCCTTTCCTTATTTTAAACGTGCATATGCATTTCATGCTTATGAGTAAGAACTCTTTCCTTCTATATTCTTAATGATGATAGAATGGGAGTGAGTGGATTGCTGTTTTAATGATTGAATGAGTTTTCGTTCTCCGTATAGGTTATCCCGTATTAACGAACGGTAGCCGTTAGTTATGGGTATAGTATGGGAAAGATTAGAAAAGAAAATTCATTCGAACAAATATCAGCATCCTTTTGATAGTATATGCACTTTTTGTAAATAAGGTTAGGAAGTGAACGCTTTCTTCACAGATGTTTAATATGTTATACTTTTTTTTAGAATTTGAAAAGTAATAATCAGAGTAGGAATATAGAAGGGGTAGAAAGGGTTTTGGTAAATGAATGATAAAATTGTCTTTTTTGATATTGATGGAACATTGCTAGATCATGATAAAAAAATCCCGCAATCTACAAGGGAAGCCGTACGTGCTTTGCAAGAAAAAGGAGTACATGTAGCAATTGCAACAGGACGTGCTCCGTTCATGTTTGAAGACATTCGTAATGAACTTAATATCCATAACTATGTAAGTTTTAATGGACAATATGTAGTATTTGAAGACGAGGTTATATTTAAAAATCCATTGCATCCAGAGACGCTACGTACTTTTACGTCGTTTGCAAAACAGGAAGGATATCCTCTAGTTTATTTGGATCATGAGGATATGAAAGCAACAATAGAATATCATGCCTATGTAAAAGAAAGCTTTGGTAGTTTGCAATTTGAACATCCAGTATATGAACCAAGTTTTTATGAAAATCGTGATATTTATCAAACACTTCTTTTTTGCCAAGCAGGTGAAGAAGAAAAGTTTCTTCATGATTACCCAGATTTCCACTTTATTCGTTGGCATGCGTATTCGATGGACATTATCCCAAATGGCGGTTCAAAAGCAAAAGGAATTGAAAAATTTATTGAGAAATTAGGATTCAAACGTGAACAGGTTTATGCTTTTGGAGATGGGTTAAATGATTTAGAAATGATTGAAGCGGTAGGAACAGGTATTGTGATGGGGAATGGTCATGAGGAATTGAAAAAGCTTGCAAATTATGTGACGAAAGATGTTAGTGAAGATGGTATCCGTCATGGGTTGCAGTGGGCTGGATTACTTTAATAAGAGATTATGGAAACCATTCCATAAAGAAGTGAAATAGATAGTAGTCAAAAAAGCAGAAGCTGTGGCTTCTGCTTTTTTATCGTTCTAGAGGTTTTGCATCCTCAGGAGCTGCAAAAGGATTTTCTTGGTTAATGTGATCATAGAACATTACACCGTTTAAATGATCAATTTCATGTTGGAATACAATCGCTGGTAATCCTTTTAAACGTAATTTCACTTTTTCACCATCAATAGTAGTTGCTGTAACTGTAATTCTTGTATAGCGAGGAACATAGCCAGGCACTTCACGATCTACGGATAAGCAACCTTCACCAGCTGGTAAGTATGTACGTTCAACAGAATGGCTAATGATTTTTGGATTGAATAGAGCATAGCTATATAATGTTTCATTGGTGTCTGTAACATGAACAGCGATCATTCTTTTTGAAACACCAATTTGTGGAGCTGCTAATCCAATTCCAGGACGTAATTTATATTTTTCAACCATTTCAGGGTTTTGACTATTGATCACAAATTCAATCATTTCTCGTAATATACGTGTATCTTCTTCATTCGCCGGCAGTGGTACTTCTTCTGCTACTGCTCTTAGAACGGGGCTTCCTTCACGAATTACATCATTCATTGTAAGCATATGTAATCTCTCCTTTCTCCTTTAGTCTACCAAAGGAGATGAAAAAAGTCATGGTAAAGTACATGGAGATTCTATACACATATAGTTTACAGAAGAAACTTTAGAAGAGGATATTTTGAATAGCATGCTTTAGCGATAAATGTTCTTGTGATAAAAAGAAAAGACGGCAAAGCCGCCTGTTCCTTTCCATAGTTGTTTTGTTTTACATTAACGAATGCAAGCTGCACCAACGATAATTAAAAGGATAAACAACACAACGATTAAGGCAAAGCCGCGGCCAGATCCGCATCCGCCGCCACAAGAACCGCCATAGCCATAGGAAGGATATGAGCAAGTTGGATAACAATATGTGTATCCGTACATGAGATGACCTCCTTTATCAGTTCCCGCTAATATTGCGGTTACTATAATGTATGGAGGGGTAGGTAAGAATGTATGGGCAGTTATCTAGAAATGGAAGAAGAGCTTGCATATTTTTATTACAAAGAGAGAAAAACTAAGGAGAATTAAATCGTTTACATATTATTCTATGATCAAAAGTAGGTTAAATAGGGAATAATATAACAGTAGGTTATTGCCTACTAATACAGATGTGAAAATAAAAACACGTAGGTATCGTGGAAAACTTAATGTTCTTCATAAAAAAACGTAACCAAAGTAATTGACATCGTGATTAGAATAGTTGTAAACTAAAAAACGTGATCAAGATTGTATTAATATGTTTCATAAAAAACATTAGTACAGATTGTTAGGTACACAAAATTATTCTCAACCGACAGGTGAGCTTGTTGGTTTACATGGTTGCGTTTTCGGACTAGCCAATTGCTAGTGAAAGCGTTTCAGAATATGGTTCAAGAGAGGAAGAGGTGAACGGAATGGGTACTAAAACAAAAAAGACCCTATTTAATGTTGATGAGCAAATGAAAGCTATCGCAGCTCAATTTGAAACATTACAAATTTTAAATGAAAAAGGCGAAGTTGTAAATGAAGCAGCAATGCCTGAATTAACTGATGATCAATTAAAAGAATTAATGCGCCGTATGGTGTATACTCGCGTACTAGATCAACGTTCTATTTCTTTAAACCGTCAAGGACGCTTAGGTTTCTACGCACCAACAGCTGGACAAGAGGCTTCTCAATTAGCAAGTCATTTTGCTCTTGAAAAAGAAGACTTCATTTTACCAGGATATCGTGATGTTCCACAATTAGTATGGCATGGTTTACCATTATACCAAGCATTCTTATTCTCTCGTGGACACTTCATGGGTAACCAAATGCCTGCAGATGTAAATGCACTTGCTCCACAGATCATTATCGGTGCGCAAATCATCCAAACTGCTGGTGTTGCGTTAGGTATGAAATTACGTGGTAAAAAATCTGTTGCAATTACTTACACTGGTGACGGTGGTGCTTCACAAGGTGACTTCTACGAAGGTATGAACTTTGCAGGTGCATTCAAAGCTCCAGCAATCTTCGTTGTTCAAAACAACCGTTACGCAATCTCTACTCCAGTAGAAAAACAATCTGCAGCAAAAACTGTAGCACAAAAAGCAGTTGCAGCAGGTATTTACGGAATTCAAGTAGACGGTATGGACCCATTAGCTGTATATGCAGCAACTGCTTTTGCTCGTGAGCGCGCAGTAAATGGTGAAGGCCCTACTTTAATTGAGACTTTAACATTCCGTTATGGTCCACATACAATGGCTGGTGATGACCCAACTCGTTACCGTACAAAAGATATCGAAAATGAATGGGAACAAAAAGATCCAATCGTACGTTTCCGTGCATTCTTAGAGAACAAAGGCATTTGGTCTCAAGAAGAAGAAGAAAAAGTAATCGAACAAGCTAAAGAAGACATTAAAGAAGCAATTGCTAAGGCTGACCAAGCTCCAAAACAAAAAGTAACTGATTTAATGGAAATCATGTACGAAGAAATGCCTTACAACTTAGCTGAACAATATGAAATTTACAAAGAAAAGGAGTCGAAGTAAGCCATGGCTCAAATGACAATGATTCAAGCAATCACTGATGCTTTACGCGTTGAAATGAAAAATGACCCTAACGTACTTGTATTTGGTGAAGACGTTGGTGTAAACGGCGGTGTATTCCGTGCTACTGAAGGCTTACAAGCTGAATTTGGTGAAGACCGTGTAATGGATACTCCACTTGCAGAGTCTGGTATCGGTGGACTTGCAGTTGGACTTGCACTTGAAGGCTTCCGTCCAGTTCCAGAAATTCAATTCTTCGGTTTCGTTTACGAAGTAATGGATTCAATTTCTGGTCAAATGGCTCGTTTACGTTACCGTTCTGGTGGACGTTGGACTGCTCCAATTACAGTTCGTTCTCCATTTGGTGGTGGCGTTCATACTCCAGAATTACACGCTGATAGCTTAGAAGGATTAGTTGCACAACAACCTGGTCTAAAAGTTGTTATTCCATCTACTCCATACGATGCAAAAGGCCTTTTAATTTCTGCGATTCGTGACAACGATCCAGTTATCTACTTAGAGCATATGAAATTGTACCGTTCATTCCGTCAAGAAGTACCAGAAGGCGAATACACAGTTGACTTAGGAAAAGCTGATGTTAAACGCGAAGGTACAGATGTATCTGTTATCGCATATGGTGCGATGGTACACGCTGCATTAAAAGCTGCTGAAGAACTTGAAAAAGAAGGTATCTCTTTAGAGGTTGTTGACTTACGTACAGTTCAACCATTAGATATCGAAACAATCATCGCTTCTGTTGAAAAAACAGGCCGCGTAGTTGTTGTTCAAGAAGCTCAAAAACAAGCTGGTATTGCAGCAAACGTTGTGGCGGAAATTAACGACCGTGCAATCTTAAACTTAGAAGCTCCAGTTGTACGTGTTGCAGCTGCTGATACAGTATTCCCATTCTCTCAAGCTGAGAGCGTATGGTTACCAAACCATAAAGATATTGTTGAAGCTGTTAACAAAGTAATGAACTTCTAATTTTAGTTTTTCATGTGCAAAAGAAATCAGCACATGCTGATTTCTTTTGCACTTATTCCATAATAATGATATAAATCAGGGGGCTGAATTCCGTGGCATTTGAATTTAAACTACCAGATATCGGTGAAGGTATCCACGAAGGTGAAATCGTAAAATGGTTTATTAAACCAGGCGATGAAGTAAACGAAGACGATGTACTTCTTGAAGTACAAAATGATAAAGCAGTTGTAGAAATTCCTTCTCCAGTTAAAGGAAAAGTACTTGACATTCTTGTAGAAGAAGGTACAGTAGCAGTAGTAGGAGATGTTCTTGTTAAATTTGACGCTCCTGGATATGAAAACCTTAAATTTAAAGGTGACGATCATGACGAAGCTCCAAAAGCTGAAGAAGTAAAAGAAGAAGCTCCAGCAACGGCAGCTACTCCAGCAGCAACTGAAGAAGTAGTTAATGAGCGCGTAATTGCTATGCCATCTGTTCGTAAATATGCACGTGAAAAAGGTGTAGACATCCTTAAAGTAGCTGGTACTGGTAAAAACGGTCGTATTGTAAAAGCTGACATCGATGCATTTGCAAATGGTGGACAAGCAGCAGTAGCAGCAACTGAAGCTCCAGTAGCGGCAGAAGCTCCAGCAGCGAAAGAAGAAGCACCAAAAGCACAACCAATTCCAGCTGGTGAATACCCAGAAACTCGTGAGAAAATGAGCGGTATCCGTAAAGCAATTGCGAAAGCAATGGTTAACTCTAAACACACAGCTCCTCACGTAACATTAATGGACGAAGTAGATGTAACAGAACTTGTTGCTCACCGTAAAAAGTTCAAAGCTGTTGCAGCTGACAAAGGTATTAAATTAACTTACCTTCCATACGTTGTAAAAGCGTTAACATCTGCATTACGTGAATACCCAATGTTGAACACTTCTTTAGATGATGCATCTTCAGAAATCGTTCATAAACATTACTTCAACATCGGTATCGCAGCTGATACAGACAAAGGTCTATTAGTACCAGTTGTTAAAGATACAGATCGCAAATCTATCTTCACAATCTCTAACGAGATCAATGAACTTGCTGGTAAAGCACGTGACGGTCGCTTAGCTCCAGCTGAAATGAAAGGTGCTTCTTGCACAATTACAAACATTGGTTCTGCAGGTGGACAATGGTTCACTCCAGTTATCAATCACCCAGAAGTAGCAATCCTTGGTATTGGCCGTATCGCTGAGAAACCAGTTGTGAAAAACGGTGAAATCGTTGCAGCTCCAGTATTAGCATTATCTCTAAGCTTTGACCATCGTTTAATTGACGGCGCAACTGCTCAAAAAGCATTAAACCAAATTAAACGTTTATTGAACGACCCACAATTATTAGTAATGGAGGCGTAATAACAATGGTAGTAGGAGATTTCCCAATTGAATTAGATACAGTCGTTGTTGGTGCAGGTCCTGGTGGATATGTTGCAGCAATTCGTGCAGCACAATTAGGTCAAAAGGTAGCAATTATTGAAAAGGCTAACCTTGGTGGCGTATGCTTAAACGTTGGATGTATTCCTTCTAAAGCATTAATCAATGCAGGTCACCGTTATGAGAATGCAAAACATTCTGATGACATGGGTATCACTGCTGAGAACGTAACAGTTGATTTCACAAAAGTTCAAGAATGGAAAAACGGCGTAGTTAAGAAATTAACTGGCGGTGTTGAAGGCCTTCTTAAAGGTAACAAAGTTGAAATCATTCGCGGTGAAGCTTACTTTGTAGATGCAAACACATTACGCGTAATGACTGAAGATGCAGCTCAAACGTATACGTTTAAAAATGCTGTTCTTGCAACAGGTTCTACTCCAATTGAAATTCCTGGATTCAAATACTCTAAACGTGTTCTTAACTCAACTGGTGCTTTAAGCTTACCTGAAATTCCGAAAAAGCTTGTTGTAATCGGCGGCGGTTACATCGGTATGGAATTAGGTACTGCATATGCAAACTTCGGTACTGAAGTTACTGTATTAGAAGCTGGCGATGAAATCTTAGCTGGTTTTGAAAAAGCAATGAGCCAAGTTGTAAAACGTGCCCTTCAGAAAAAAGGTAACGTAACAATCCATACAAAAGCTATGGCTAAAGGCGTTGAAGAAACTGAAAACGGTGTAAAAGTTAGCTTCGAAGTTAAAGGCGAAGTACAAACTGTAGAAGCAGATTACGTATTAGTAACTGTAGGTCGTCGTCCAAATACTCAAGAAATCGGTCTTGAGCAAGTTGGAATTAAAATGACTGACCGTGGTCTAATCGAAATCGACGAACAATGCCGTACGAATGTACCAAACATCTATGCAATTGGTGATATCGTTCCTGGACCACCATTAGCTCATAAAGCTTCTTACGAAGGTAAAGTAGCTGTTGAAGCAATTAGCGGTCACGCAGCGGCAATCGATTACATCGGAATTCCAGCAGTATGCTTCACTGATCCAGAATTAGCATCTGTTGGTTACACTAAGAAACAAGCTGAAGAAGCTGGAATGACAGTAGCAGTTTCTAAATTCCCATTCGCTGCAAACGGTCGTGCATTATCATTAAACAGCACAGACGGTTTCGTACAACTTGTAACACGTAAAGAAGATGGTCTTCTTGTAGGTGCACAAGTTGCAGGTGCAGGTGCTTCTGACATTATCTCTGAGATTGGTTTAGCTATCGAAGCTGGAATGACAGCAGAAGATATCGCTCAAACAATCCATGCTCACCCAACATTAGGTGAAATTACAATGGAAGCAGCTGAAGTTGCTCTTGGAATGCCAATTCACATTGTAAAATAATATAAAATAAAAAAGAACCCGTCTCTTATTTTTAAGAGACGGGTTCTTTTTTATTTTATGAATCATTCTTTTAAAGCTTTAGTATGGTTAGCAAGGTCATTATG
>NZ_JBALQK010000209.1:0-4606 GCF_036965845.1 Bacillus sp. JJ1127
GATATACAATATATCAGTTATTTTCTAGGAGGAGCCTGTCACTATAGGCTCCTCCTGTTCTTTTTTAGGAAACCTGTCGTACAGGTTTTTCTTTAAAAAACAAGTGACTGAAAATTGAGATAAATAATCTTTAGAAGAGGTGAGGCATACACATAACAGAAAGGGATTGTTTAAGAAAGGGGGATAAGAAATGATAGTGTTTGGTTATCCGCTTGAGACAATTTATTTATATGGATTTATTGTTGCCACTATACTTACCGTTCTCTATATCTTTTTTGGGGATATATTTGAATCAATATTTAGCTTCGGGGGTGGATCCACATCTATTGTAACGTTACTACTCAGCTTCTTTGCTATGCTCTGTGGTTTTAGTTATATAGGCGAGTATTTATTTTCTTTAAATAGTATCGTTATTTTTAGTCTTGCATTTTGTGTATCTTTTCTTGGAGTTTTTGCGATGAAAATATTAATTTTAAAACCAATTGCAGAGGCTGAGCAAAATACAGTACAACGTATGGATGAGTTTGTTGGATGTCGAGGGGAAGTAATTATTACAATCCCGAAAGAAGGTTTTGGAGAAGTATTAATTTCGTCACAATTTGGAAGCAATGCGATACCAGCTAAGACAATTGGCAAGAAAGAGATTTTGCAAGGAACCGAAGTCATTATTGAGGAAGTTCAAGATGGTGTTTTGCTTGTACAAAACATCGCTTATTCTTTAAAAAAACCAAAGTTATAAGGGGGAATTTGAATGATTCCATTAATTATCGGTGGTGTCTTACTCGCAATTTTACTTTTACTTATTTTGGTGTTCATCACAAAATATCGTACAGTTGGTCCAGATGAAGCACTCATTGTAACAGGGAACTGGCTCGGCGGTGGAAAGAATGTTGTAACAACAGATGATGGAAAGAAGATTAAGATCATTCGTGGTGGTGGTACTTTTGTTGTACCAATTATGCAACGAGCAGAACCTCTTAGTTTATTAAACTATAAATTAGAAGTTGGAACACGTGATACGTATACAAAGCAAGGGGTACCTGTTACAGTAAACGGCGTTTCCATTATTAAAGTAGGATCAACAATTGAAGAAGTATCTACAGCAGCTGAACAATATTTAGGGAAAGAAACAGAAGAGTTAAAAGTAGAAGCGAAAGAGGTATTAGAAGGGCATTTACGTGCCATTTTATCTTCAATGACAGTAGAAGATGCTTATAGTAATAGAGAGCAATTCGCGCAAAAGGTGCATGAAGTAGCTTCGACTGATTTGAAAAAGATGGGTCTTCGCATTGTTTCCTTTACAATTAAAGAAATAATGGACAAAAACGGCTATTTAGATGCACTTGGCCAGCCACAAATTGCAACTGTAAAACGTGATGCACAGATAGCAAATGCAGAGCGTGAAAAAGAGGCACGTATTGAAAAAGCGCGTGCAGAGAAAGAAGCGAAAGCAGCTGAATATCAACGTGATGCACAAATTGCAGAAGCTGAAAAGCATAAGGAATTAAAAGTACAATCATATAAGCGGGAGCAAGAACAAGCTCGTGCCGATGCAGATCTTTCGTATGAATTACAACAAGCAAAAGCACAACAAAATGTAACGGAAGAACAGATGCGCGTTAAAATCATTGAGCGTGAAAAACAAATTGAATTAGAAGAAAAAGAAATTGCGCGTCGTGAAAAACAATATGACGCGGAAGTAAAGAAAAAAGCAGATGCAGATCGTTATGCAGTTGAACAATCAGCGGAAGCAGAAAAAGTAAAACAAATGAAAAAAGCAGATGCAGAGCAATATAAAATCGAGGCAGAGGCAAAAGCGCGTGCAGAAGAAGTGCGTGTAGAAGGTTTAGCAAAAGCTGAAATTGAAAAAGCACAAGGGCAAGCTAAAGCTGAAGTTCAAAAAGCACAAGGTACAGCAGAAGCGGATGTTATTAGGTTAAAAGGTTTAGCAGAAGCAGAAGCGAAACAAAAAATTGCCGAAGCATTTGAATTATATGGGCAAGCAGCAATTATGGATATGGTCCTTAAAATGCTTCCAAACTATGCGAAGGAAATTGCAAGTCCACTTAGCAACATTGATAAAATTACTGTTGTTGATACAGGCGGCGGTGGAAAAAACAGCGGTGCTGGAAAAGTGGCAGGATATGCGACTGACTTAATGGCAACGATGCAGGAAACATTAAAAGCTTCTTCTGGTATTGATTTGAAAGAGCTATTAGAAAGTTTTGCTGGAAAAGGTGCAGTGCAGCAGGCGGTTAGCGAAAAGCCTGTAGTGCAAGTGGTAGAAGAACAGAATAAAGAGCATCAAGAATAGTGTTGAGTAAAGCCTCTGATCATATGATCAGAGGCTTTTTGCTGCTACTTAAAAAATTTTAATAATACACATGCTTATATGTTGTTTTAATTATTTAATTTATATAGAATTAAAGATATATATGAATTATTTCATGTGTCTATAGGATAATATTTTTATTTACATTATAAGATTTATATAAAAGGATAAAAATGTTAAAAGTTTTGCGGTTTAAACAAAAACGTATAAAGGGGAAAGAGATATGTTTCAAGGGACAAAGGGACTAAGGGGAGTACCTTTAAAAGCAAAATTACTTGTATCGTTTATTATTATTTTAATTCTTCCAAGTGTTGTAATTGGCTGGACGTCTTATCAACAAGCAAAAACAAATTTTAATGAAGCAATTTTACAAGCAGCAAAAGATAATATAAAGATTTTAGATAATGTGGTAAATAAAGACATAGAAAATAAGTATGTAGATGCGACGTATTATGCAAAGCTATTTACACAAGCAAGTTATCAAGAAGATCAGCTTCAAAATGTTCAAAATAAATTAGAAGAATACAATAAGGTACACCCAGGAGTGGAAGCAATCTATAGTGGTTCTAGCAACGGACAATTTATTCAATCACCAAATGTTCAAATGCCAGAAGGATACAATCCTACAGAAAGGGATTGGTATAAAGAAGCAGTGAAAAAGAGTGGAGAAGTGATTGTAACGGCTCCTTATACATCAAATACGACAGGGAATGTAGTTGTAACAATTGCGAAGCAAAATGAAGATAAAAGCGGTGTAATTGGTATTGATTTAATCATTAATGGAATTGTGACTACTTCCAAAATGGTTAACATCGGAAAAGAAGGATATGTAGCAATTTTTGACCAAAACAAGAATATAGTCGCACATCCGTCTAAAAAACCAGGTGAGAAACTGGAAGATTCATTGGCGAAAGAACTTTATCAAAAAGAGACAGGAGATTTTCAGTATTCTCTAGATGGTAAAGACCAAAATGTAATATTTAAGACAAATAAGAAAACAGGATGGAAAATAGTAGGGTTTATGCCTTCAAAAGAAGTCATTCAGGCAGCTGAGCCTATTCTTTATAAAACATTGACTGTAATAGGTATTTCATTATTAATTGGTGGAGTGTTAATTTATTTCATTATCGCCTCTATTATTACACCGTTAAAAGAACTTGTTATGTCATCAAAGAAAATTAGTGAAGGGGATTTAACAGAATCAATTGCTATTTATTCGAAAGATGAAATTGGACAATTAGGGCTAAGCTTTAATGAAATGTCGACATCTTTACATACTGTGATTTCTCAGATTAATAAGTCAGCAGGCTATGTAGCGGCTTCTTCAGAAGAATTGACAGCTAGTGTAAAACAAGCAAGTGAAGCGACAGGACAAATTACACAAGCTATGGAGCAAGTATCAAGTGGTGCAGAAATACAAAATCGAGAAGTTGAAGAGGGAGCAAATTTATTAGAAGAAGTTACAGAAGGAATCCAACGTGTTGCAGATAGTTCTTCATTAGTATCAAATGCATCTGTATATACAAAGCAAAAAGCTGAAGATGGCGGGAAATTAGTAGAACAAACAGTTAATCAAATGCAATTAATTCATCAATCTGTTTCGCATTCAGATACAGTCATTGCTTTATTAGATGATAAGTCGAAACAAATTGGAGAAATTCTTGAGGTAATCCAACACATTGCGGAGCAGACAAATTTATTAGCATTAAATGCAGCAATCGAGGCAGCAAGAGCTGGTGAGCATGGAAGAGGTTTTGCAATTGTAGCAGATGAGGTGCGGAAGTTAGCGGAACAATCAGGACAATCTTCTACAGAAATCGGAAAGCTAGTATCGGAAATACAGTCCGATATAAAACAAACCGTAAATTCTATGAATCAAGTGGGAAAAGAAGTACAGTCAGGGCTTGTAGTTGCTAACGAGACAAAACAAAGCTTTGCAGAAATATTACGTTCTACAAATGATACAGTTTTACAAATAGATAATATGGTAGATATAGCAAAACGTATGACAGTAGATGCAAAACAAGTAAGTGCATCCATTAATGAAATTGCAGCAACAGTCGAAGAAAATGCGGCAAGTGTACAAAATATTGTTGGTTCTTCTGAAGAACAATTGGCTTCCGTGGAAGAAATTAATTCAGCGGCAGTTCATTTATCACAAATGGCTGAAGAGTTACAAGGAATGATTGGGAAATTTAAAGTGTAAAAAGATTTTTATATTCTATATATACATCAAAAACCCCTCTTTTTAGGTAGGGGAGAGCATCTGGCCAT
>NZ_JBALQK010000209.1:4685-9640 GCF_036965845.1 Bacillus sp. JJ1127
TTTAGATGTCGAAAAATTACAGTGGATATATAAAACGGAGTAGGTTCCCTACTCCGTTTTACTTATTATTAGATAGATGTTTTGTTTTTTCTAGTCTGTCTAACACTCTTCTTTTCTTATATAGCATTTTACCGACCTCTGCAATTTCTTCAATTGTTTTTCGGTTTAAATAAGCACCAAAAAGCATGCCAGCAATGGGAATCATCTGAAAGAGCTTTTTCCAACCATAGTTATCGCGGTATACAGTAAATACTTCACGCCATGATTTCATTTGTGAAATACTATCAGCATGAGTAGCACGAGTATCAAAATGTTTTAACTCATGAAGAATTGTTTGTTTTCCTACAATATCAGATGAAGAGAACTGTAAGCATTTTACGATAAATAGCCTCTCTTGCATATCATTTGGATTATAGCCATAGCAAATTGCGATTTCTTGTAAAATGTTTAATGACATACTTAAAATAGCTGGAATATCAATTGCAAGGGTGAAAATACCACCAAAGCCAGTTGTAGCACCTTGTGCAATAGCCATAGATTTTCTATTTTTGATGATTTTATCAACAATTGCATCCATCTCATGTAAAGGAAAGTTTTGAATATCATCTAAAGAAGCTGCGTTTTCAAATTTTTTTATTGTTGTTGCTGGGTGAATTAAATATTTGCTTCCAGAATTGAGATACTGAATGAGTTCATCTAATAAAATATTAATTTTTTTATGGATAAACTTTGGTGTTAATTTATCAAGCACAGCAAACGGAATTTTTCCCCATTTTTCAAAGAACCATAGGTCATCTTCTTGTTCTTTCTCCCATTTTTCAATAATAGTAAGTTCCCTTGATAAAATGTCCTTGGACTCCATCTTTCACCCTACTTTCTTATAGCCGTATCTTTTCATTTTACTTAATATTTTTTGAACAATAAAGAAAATTGGATATTTTAGTTAGGATGGATCATGCAATATTTAAATTAGGATTTCTTGTGTGAGAAGTAGGGCTACGAGTACAACTGAAACAAAGGTGTTAATTTGGCTTGTGAAATTCGAATTTTTAAAAATATAACTTATTCATTACAAGGGTGATAGAATAGATGAGAAAATAGAGAAGCGTGCAGTAGGGAGTAGATTTTGAATGAAAGCAAGGATTGAAGAGATTTATAGTTCATATCAAGGAAGAGTAGAAGAGATCTTCGTTGATGAATCAGCTTACGTATATGAATGGGAAAAATTAATGACGATTCGAAAAAATGACGGAACACTGGAGAAAGTAGCGGTGGGAATTAGTGGTCATATAAGATCTGTAAATATAGAGGTTGGTCAGGAAATCGCTGTGGATACATTGTTATTTAAATTAGAAGATGATTTATTGATTACTGGTTGTGAATAATAGAAGGTGTGTAGAAATTGCTACACATCTTTTTTTATTGGTAATAATCCCATTTATTACAAAAAACACATTGTTTTTTCACAAATTTCACACAAACGTTTGATATCCTCTTAAATGAGAAAGTTAATCGAATTTAATTAGAGAAGGGAATTACATATGAAAATAATTCAATTTTCTTTTCTCTTATTTTTTGTATTACTCTGTATCCCATTTAGTAGTCATGCTGAAACGACAATACAATCACAAATTGATGCTGCTCCTGCATATGGAACTGTGAAACTAAAAGATGGCGTTTATAATGAAGCGATTGAAATATCGAAGCCTATTATATTAGAAGGAGAAAGAAATACGGAGATTCGTTTTTGCGGTAATAAACCTATTATTACAATAAGTGGAGAAAATGTTACCGTTAAACGCATAAAAATAGAGCAGTGTAACAATAAAGAAGGAACAGCTGCTGTATCTGTCTCAGGAACTGGACATCATTTAACTGATTTAGAAATTCGTACACAGCAAATCGGAATTAAGATGGAGGACGCCTGGAATACGAAAGTACAAAATAGCAGTATTCTAGGGAAAGAAAATGCCAATGGAATTGATTTATGGCAATCTCACCAGAATCAAATTGAAAATGTTCAAATAAAACATGTACGAGATGGAATTTATTTAGAACAAAGTAATAATAATCAAATATTAAGAAATTCCATTGAGCAATCTCGTTACGGTATTCATCTTATGTATTCTGATGGTACGATTGTGAACAATAATCTATCACAAAATAATATAACTGGTGCGATGATTATGGGCACAAAAAGAACGACTGTAAAGGAAAATCAATTTATAAATAACAGAAAGAATGTTCATGCGCAAGGGTTACTCTTGTATGATTCGGTAGAAACGGAAGTTATGCAGAATCAAGTTGCTAACAATAGAGTGGGAATTTATGTCGAAAAGGCGAAAGACAATCAGATTATAAAAAATGACGTTACAAATAACTTTATTGGCTTGCAGTTTAAAAATGCGAATGAGAATGAAATAGCTGAAAATACCTTTTTAGCTAATATTAATGGATCGCAAGCTACGGAAAGTACAAATAATATCATTCATCGTAATTATTGGGATGCTTCTTTGAAAGTCGATGTAAATCATACAGGTATCAGTGCATTACCGTATAAAGCCGATTCGTTCTTTCTTGTTTTAACGCAAGATATTCCGGAATACCAGATATTTTTTCATGCACCAGGGATGCTCGTTTTACAAAATTTGATAAAAATTCCAGATGAGTCAATGTTGATTGATTACAAGCCAAGTATGAAGATGCAGTTTTATAAGACAGAAAGGGATACAACACCTCAATTTGGAGCTTGGATAATTAGTTTAAGTATGTTGCTAATAGGGAGTGTATTGTTTATTTTAGGGAGGAATTATTGATGAGATTAAAACATATTGTATTAGCTATGTGTATATGTTTAGCATTTGCGGTAGTAGGGTGTGGAAAGAAGAGTGTAGAGGCAGTTGCAGTCGATGGAAAAAATGATAAGTGTGATAATTGTAATATGGCAGTAATGGACAATCAATTTGCTACGGAAGTTATTTTAGAAAATGGAAAAGCGTTAAAATTTGATGACATTGGCTGTATGTACAAATGGATGGATAAGCACAAAAATGAAAAAACACAGGAAAAATTTGTCCGAGATTATAATACAAAGGATTGGGTTTCATTAGATAAAGCGACTTATGTGTATGATAAAACAATTAAAACACCAATGGCTTACAATGTAATTTCTTTTAAAGAGAAAAAAGACGCTGAAAGCTTTGTATCTAAACATGCTGGAAAAGTAATTTCATATAAAGAGTTAGCGGATCATAAATGGGAAAAGAATAAAGAAATGATGGACGAAATGAAGAAAGAGCATGGGAAAGAGAATAGCACGGGTCACTCCCATTAATATGAAATGAAATGGGGTCATATAGCCCCAAAATAGCTGGATAAAAGACAACCTTAGGCGGTTGTCTTTTTCTATAAAAAGGGTGATGATATGTGGAATATATTTTATTCAGAGTGGCGTAGTACAGTAAGGGAAAAGTCTGCGTACACGTTTTTAGTGCTTTGGGTTGTGGTACTCTCTTTATTATTTTTAATGGAACGAAATGTACCATCTTTAGCGGGATATACAAACACAACGGGAACAATTTTAAATCTAGTCTTATATATTATACCGTTATTTATGTTAATTACAGGCTCATTTTCAATTGCAAATGAGCTTGAAAATGGAAAGTGGAGGCTACTATGTACGTATCCTCTAGCGACATCTTCATATGTAATAGGAAAAATCGCAGGTCAATTTATAGGACAAATTATTATTTTTACACTTAGCTTTGGAAGTAGTGTAATGATTGGATTATTAAGTGGAAGTAGGTTTGAAAGTAGCTGGATACTAGCAATTTATTTATTTTCTGTTATTCTCATATTCCTTTTTTTAGTTTTAGGTATAGCAATTGGTGGATTTTCTTCGACAAGATGGCAAGCATTAGCAATTTCAATTGCAGTTTGGTTTTTACTTATTATGATGTGGCCTACAGCAATAATAAGTATTCTTAACTTTGTTCCATACACGATGATAGCCCCGCTCATAAAAGTTTTTTTGTTTTGTAATCCTGCTGAACTATTGCGAATTATATTTGTTATTCAATTAGGAGGGGGAGCCATATTTGGTCAGCCATATGATCAACTTGTGATATTTATGCAGGGCGGGACAGTAGTAATAGTTCTTTTCGTATATATTGCAATTTATACAGCATTCTTCTTATTAATAGCAGTCTGGCGATTAGAAAGGAGAAGAAACTAATGACGATATTGCAAATTGAGGGGATTTGTAAACAGTATAAAAAGAAGACAGCATTATTTCCTACTACATTGCAAGGGAAAGATGGAGAGTGTATTGTATTATGTGGTGGAAATGGAGCTGGGAAAAGTACGTTTCTTGATATACTGGCTGGAATTTCTTCACCCACATCTGGAATGGTAAAATTGCAGGGGATAGAATTACATAAGGATCGGAAGCAATATGTAGCTGAAATTGGCTATATGCCAGATGATTTTCATGCACAGCAATCCATGACTGTACACGAGTTTCTATCATTCTATGCAGCTTTTCGAAAGATAGGAAAAGAGAGAGTGCAGGAAGTAATTACATTACTTGGATTAGAAGAAAAGAAAACCGAATGCTTACATAGATTATCAAAAGGTATGAGACAAAGGCTATTATTTGGACAAGCTTGGCTTGCTAAGCCTAAATTATTGATATTAGATGAACCAACAAATGGTTTAGATCCTTATTGGGTCAGTGAATTTGTTACTTTATTAAAAGGCATAAAGAGAAGTGGTACAATCATTGTTTTCTCAACACATATGATGGACGTAGCCGCAGAGGTTGGGGATGTGGTGCTTTTTATGAATGAAGGTAAGGTTACAAAAGAGATAAGGAATGATGGGAACACGGAAAGTTTGATATTACAATTATTGAAACTTCACCGTAAGTAATAGTTCTGTATATAATACAAACAGCT
>NZ_JBALQK010000209.1:9701-16900 GCF_036965845.1 Bacillus sp. JJ1127
AGCTGTTTGTATTATATACTTGTTTTTATTTTTGATAATATAGACATGGGATATATTGGGGATCAGGGGATATATGAAGAAAGCTTTTGCTGTTCAAAGTTTCACTGTACATATGAGAGATGAAAAATTTTGGGGATTGACTAAAGAAGTACAGAAGCCCTTTAGAAGCATATTCAGCTATTGGATTAATCGGTAGTACTTGAAAAAATTAATCGGGATGGAAATACGGGGCGTTTACAGGTAAACTTATAATAAAGAACTAGCGGAGTATTTGACCTTTTTAGGTTTGGCGGTACTTCATTATGATAAGTGTAGTTACATATTTAGAGAAAGTGTCATGCCATATTTTAGCAATAACGGGAGACAAGGATATACAAGTGCCACCTGAACATGCTAAACGAATTGCTTTATATGTTAGTGGTGAAGCAGAATGGCATATCATTCCGAACATGAAACATTATGAACATAAGCATACAATGATTCGATTAAGGAAGGAATATAAGAGGCTTATGGATAAATCTATTGAAGAAGAGTTATTACATGTGATGAAGGAATGGTTAAAAAAACATTATCTTTCATAGGAGCTGTAGTTGTGAGGAAACAAAAAATTTTATTATTTATGTTATTAGGGCTTTTAATTATGACAGTAGCTTGTGATAAGCAAGAAGAAACTGAAACGAAACCAGTTCAAGTGAAAAATGAAAAAAATCACGAGAAGAAGCAGAAGGAAAAAGAAGAAAAAGACGCGACGGGTATGGACTTAATGGATAAGCAATTATTGCTTTCCGCAACACTTGGTGATACAGAAACAGCTATGAAGTTAATAAAAGATGGAGCAAATATAAATGTAGTAGGCGATCAAGGCGAAACACCGATAATGGCAGCGACATACCACAATCATGTTGACACAGTAAAAGCATTGATTGATGCAGGGGCTGATATTGAGTTACAAGATAAAAAACAAAATAATCCGTTTCTGTATGCAAGTAAAGAAGGATATATTGATATTGTGAAGTTAACAATTGATGCAGGGACGAATATAAAGGAAACAAATCATTCTGGTAACACAGCGCTTATTGCAGCAGCTGAAAGAGGACATGTCGAAGTTGTAAAAGAGCTATTAAATCGTACACAAATCGATGTGAATTATAAGAATGATCATGGTGGGACCGCATTGTTGGAAACAATTGTTTTAGGAAATGGTAGTGAAAATCACAAACAAATCGTTCAGTTACTAATTGACCATGGAGCAGATGTAAACATGGCTAATCGTGAAGGAATCGCTCCTTTACAGCATGCAGAAAAACGAGGGTTTAAAGAAATTGTTAATATGTTGAAATTAGCTGGAGCAAATGAAATAAAATAGTCTACACTATAATATAAGCTGTTATAAAAAGAGGTGAGGGAGCAAAGAAAGTATGCGAACTCATCTCTTTTTATATAATTACATCACATCATGCACGAATTGCTAGATTGATTTAAAGTTGTCTACTTAGCTCTTCTGCTCGTTGACGAAGACGTTCGTATTCTTTACGGAGTTCGTCTATTAATTGTCTTCCCATATATTCTGTAGAAGATTGTTTACTTGTCACAACTTGAATCATTTCATCATATTTTTTTCGGCTCTTACTTTCCCAATCTTCTACTCCGTCATCAATTTGAGAATTTGTTGTCTGAACGACAGTATGAAAATCAGACATTGCAGATTGTACCATCCCAATATGACGTGAAACAGCTGCCATTTGTACTAATAGTTTTTTGTGCTCTATATATTTCTCTACTACGTCAAACATATTTAACCTTCTTTCCAAAAAGAAATCTAAGTATTTTTAATACTAGTATTTACTGTTTATGGTAACTGTGAAGCTTTGAAAGTGTCAATCATTAAAAATGTTATTTTCAGTAAATATATAATAGTAGTGTAATAAGGAAAATTAAGACAAAGAGGAGAGATGGGAGAAATAGATGGGGAAAATCAATGTAGATCCAGATCAATTAGAAGAACTAGCTTCGCAAATTGGTAAGTTAGAGGCTAAGTATACTGCGGATCCTCGGTTAACTGTTGAGATGCCCTATGTTGGTAAAGGACAAAAAAACACCAATGCAGAGGGTTGGTTACGCGATAAAGATTTTTATTGGAAAGAGATGTTAGAGAAGTACCCAGAAGCGTTTAATAGGTCAAATAGACAAAAAATAGAATTAGGATTCTCACCTATAAACAATCCAACGTTTAGAAAACATTTTCCTCAATATGATTTAAAAGAATTATATAATGACACTTTAATACATCATCACATTGGTGGTGGAGGTCAAGCTGTGGCTGTACCCTCAAAACTACATCCAGGTTTAGGAGGGATTCATA
Source organism: Bacillus sp. JJ1127 (assembly GCF_036965845.1). Lineage (NCBI taxonomy): Bacteria > Bacillati > Bacillota > Bacilli > Caryophanales > Bacillaceae > Bacillus > Bacillus sp. JJ1127. Next base: position 12,064 of record NZ_JBALQK010000209.1, read on the forward strand.
ATGCTGAGAAAAGCGCAGGAGTTTGGGGAAATGACCAAAAATATGCTGAACTATTAGAAAAATTCTTAGAAAAGTAAGGGTGATTATTTTGGTAATGAAGGATGCTATGAGCAAATATTTTAATTTAAGAAAAGAATATTTTGATAAAGGATTAGATTTTTTATTTAAAACGCCATATAACGAAGAAGTTGATTCATTTATATATCAGGGTGAAATGGATGATGAAGAAGAAATTTCATGGAAACCTATTGAAAAAAATAATAAGAATGATTTAACGACGATTGAGGAAAGGTTTGAAATTAAACTGCACACTTCGATTGATGACTATTTTAATTCTTATTGGTTTGCTGATTTAGATGGATTTATTGGTAATCATTATATTAGGTTAGAACCTGTATTACCAAATATTGAATTGGATTCCTTCGAAAGTAATTTAGAAGGATATAAAAACAATCATAATAAGGTTGATAAGACTCCCATAGGTGTAGAGGGGAACGGTTTGATAGTTGTTTTAGATAATGTAAGTGGTAAGGTTGAATTGGAGGATTTTGAACGAGGTTCGTTTAAAGAGATTGCGAATAGTCTAGATGAGCTAATTTCTAGTTTAAGGTTGCAAAAATAAAATAATAAGAACGTTTATGTAAAAAAGACCGTCTGATATTAGAGGGTCTTTTTTACATAAGGACATATTCATTGTATCCAAGCCAAGGTGCAACAGTAGAACTTTGGGAAAGAAAGTTAAAGCAATTGGAAATATAAAATAAGTAAATATCAGTAAGGTGGTAAGGTGTAATGGAAAATAAAGATATTAGTTTGCTTGAAGAATTACTTTATAATACAAATAAAGAGGATACAATTAGCCGACTAAAGAATATAGATAACCCAATAATTCTTCATTGTTTTGCAGCAAATTATAATTGGAATAGTGGATTTGATATACCAAATGCAATTCTTGAAAATAAAGATTGTGACTTAGGAACGGGATTACTAATGTTTCATTATGCGGATGGATATCGACTATTAGAAAGTCCAGAGGAAGTTTCGAATTCTCCATTACAAGAATGGAAGGTTTTTATATTAAAACTTCAAAATAAAATTATGAATTTGGAGTTTAAAACACAAAATATATCATTTAGCCCTGAATTAACAAAAATTCAAATATTCAAGTTGAAAAAAAGGAACCCAAGTATTTCAGATATTCTTATTAGTGAGTCACCAGGAAATATAATTGATATTCCTAAAATATAAATAAACATTAAAAACTCATTACAGTAAATAAATGAGTTTGGTTATAGTGATTTTATAAAGCTTACTATACTAATTTATATTTTATGTACGGATATGCTAAAGTTCGTGGTGCTAAATTTAAATACGCACAAGTATATATGAATGAAAAATAAAGTATATGTGAAGTGGATAGAAAAAATAATAGGGTGTTTGAAAATATATACTCCATGATGGTTGTACCATCATGGAGTACTGTGTGCAATGATAGAATAGAAAACGAAGTACGAGCTTAGGCGAAATGACATTTTACATGGCGGTGAATATAAACATATGGAATGGGCATGAAACTAACGAACTCGTACAAACTCGTAAGTTTTAACGTAGTAGTTGTCATGATATATAAAAGGTGTCATACTGTTACTACAAAACTTACAAATTTAATGCTACTTAAAAACATATGAACTTAAAGCACTTGATTGTCAAATAAAGGCAACAAGTGCTTTTTTGCGTTTTAGGATAGAAATGAGTAGACACATTATAATTTTATAAGTGTGCTAAGTATTAAATTTTTATAGATTGTAATGGTTGTGAACAGGGTATGACGATAGTAGAGGAAAAAATAAAGGGTTGTGTTACTTTTTGAAGTCATCGTAAAGTACGTTTTAACGGATGGACGTTATGCACACGTTATCCGCAAAAAATGGGTAAACGTTACAGGGACTTTAATTGCTGTAACGGGAGAGGACTCAATATGGAAGAGAAAGTAGTTGGTTATGTACGAGTTTCAACAGAAGGACAAGTGCGTGAAGGGTATAGCCTAACGTATCAAGTAGAAGAAATTGAACGGTACTGCATCGAAAATAAACTACACCTGCTTCACATATACGAAGATAAAGGAATTAGCGGAGCGACAGTAGATGAAGATGGATTAACAGTTGAACGTGAAGGTCTACAAGAGCTATTGTCGGATATTGCATATCATCAAGTGAGCAAAGTTATTGTACTAAATACATCTCGGTTATGGCGCTCTGATATGGCAAAAGTATTAATACAAAGAGAGCTAAAAAAACATGCGGTTGATGTGAAAGCAATTGAACAACCAAACTACAGTATATATGCACATGACCCAAATGACTTTTTAGTAAATGGCATGTTAGAACTACTAGACCAATATCAACGTCTCGAGATTGCATTAAAGCTAAGTCGAGGCAGAAAGAAGAAAGCAGAACAAGGTGGATATGCAGGTGGCGGTGTGATGTTTGGTTATAGAGTAAAGAAAGGACAGAAAGTGTTAGAAGTAGATGCGGAGAAAGCAATTATTGTACGCAGACTATTTGAATTAAGATACTTTTTTAGGCACTGGTCGTTAGCTCAATTAGCAGAACGACTGAATAGGGAAGGGTATCGTACTGAGAAAGGAAAGTTGTTTACGAAAGTGCAAGTGAAACGCATGTTAGACCGAGAGAGTTTTTATCGAGGGGTATATACGTACGGGCAAATACAAACAAACGGTAAACATTCAGCAATAATGTAACAGCCGTACTTAAAAAAATCGCTCATTTTACTATATGTATTTATGAAGTTATAAAAATGGATAGGCTTGCGTACCTATGCGCATCGGAAGATGAACGCTCGAACTAAGGTTGCCGACATTTTTATATATGACTAAATAATTGAATAGAGGGATGAGTTATGCATAATAGACAGAACTATTTGTATGTAGGAGTAGATTTACATAAGGAGCATCATACGGCTGTTATGATTAATTGTTGGCAAGAGAAATTAGGAGAAATACAATTTGATAATAAACCATCTGCATTTTCGAAGTTTTTATTAGAAGTAGAGACATATGTGAGTGTCGGGCTATCAGTTGTATTTGGTTTAGAGGATGTTGGTGGTTACTTAAAAGGGACAGAAAAACAAAAGGATATTTGAAACTACATAGAGGTTGTCCTAAAAGTAGCTATTCAGCTACTTTGGGGACAACCTCATTCTTACTATTAGAGAGATAAGAGATCAAAAGCATAATGGAACCTTATCTTTTTTATGTGATTAGATGCTTCATAATGAATTCCTCTCGTTGCATTATTTGTTTAACTCCATTGCAACTTGTTTTCCATTTACTAAAGCTGCTGCCACTGCTACTACAACTTCCATTACTTTTTTCATTCCTCATCTCTCCTTGTTTCTTGTTTTATTCCTTACTTTAAGTATAGTCAAATATTAGGAAGACAAACATCGAATTGGGTGACGGGAGACTTACAGTATTGTAAGAAAAAACAGTTGAGCTGTAAGGGAGAAATCCATTTTTGAAATTAGTTCAGTTTCTGTAATCTGAAAAATTAGATATTTAAAGGTATAATATGGAAGAACTGGTTTTAGAAAGAAGGGGCATAGATGAAAAGAATTCTTGTAATAAGTGATATTCATGGAGAAATAGAGAAATTTGAAAGGCTATTAGTAGAAGCACAATATAACGCGAAAGAGGATCAGTTAATTTTACTAGGGGATTATGTTGATCGTGGTCCAAATGCAAAGGCTGTAATAGAAAAAGTAAAGCAATTAAAGAAAGAAGGAGCTTTTGTTCTAAAAGGAAATCACGAAGATATGATGATTAAAGCATTAACAACTAATGAAGAAAAATCATGGAATCATTGGGTAAAGAGAAATGGTGGAGATCAAACGTTATATAGTTATGGTTTTTTAGAGAGCGATATTGCTGTCACTGAAGGAGCTTTTGAAAAACCAAATTTGAAGTCTGATATATTAGAAGAACATTTGAGTTTTATCCAAGAACTAGATCATTTCATTGAAACAGAAGAGTATATATTTGTACACGCAGGTGTTGAACCTGCAAAGCCAGTTACTGAGTCGGAGCCATACACATTAATGTGGATTCGGAAGGAGTTTCATAGTGGCTATGATGGTGAAAAGATTGTTGTATTTGGACATACGGAAACAAAAACACTGCATGGTGATAATAATTGTAATGTGTATTTTGGGAATAACCGAATTGTAGGAATTGATGGCGGGGCAGTATATGGCGGCCAGTTGAACTGTTTAGAATTACCAAGTCAAAATGTATATGTAGTGAAAGAATAATATATAAAAGAGATAAGGGATCAAAACAAAGATCAAACCTTATCTCTTTTATGTGTTTACATAATTTGTGAAATCATTACTACGATTCATTATTGATTTAACTCCATTGCAACTTGCTTACCATTTACGAAAACCTCTACCACAGCTACTACAACTTCAATCATTTTTTTCATCGCTTATCTCTCCTTTGTTATCTCATTTCTTATTTTCAGTATAGCTGACGGTAAGTTCTGTAACCATCGAATTAGGTGACGTGAGGATGACAGTGTTGTAAGGTATGTAATTTCTATTTGAAAATATTTTTTGCTAAGGGAAAGTTAAGAAATAGATTTCATAATAAAGTCTATATAGAACGTTATATATACATCAGTTAAAAAAACGACATAAAACACCCCTCTTTTTAGGTGGAAGAGAGCATCTAGCCATGCATAGAAGCGGTCAGTGCCTTGTTTTTCCACATGCGAAGTAAACACAGAAAGAGCAAACGAGTGGAGGTTACTTTTTATTC
>NZ_JBALQK010000209.1:16979-17333 GCF_036965845.1 Bacillus sp. JJ1127
AATGGATTTATATAGATAGTGAAATGAGTGAGGAGTTTACTCATGCTATAAGAAGTCTCGATATACAATAATTTTAAGTACGCATGATTTAGAGATACCAAAGTAAGTCGAATTGTTCGTATATAAGACGGGCAACTGTTTGAAAATAGGAATAGGTATGTTGAGTCCGCCTTCTTTTGTTATTATGAAAATAGTAATAGGGATTATTTATAGATGAATAGAAAATATTTTTATGTTATATATATCATAAAAATTGAAAAACCGACAAAACACCCCTCTTTTTAGGTGGGAGAGAGCATATGGCCATGCATAGAAGCGGTCAGTGCCTTTTTCTATCACATGCGAAGTAAAAAC
>NZ_JBALQK010000210.1:0-7214 GCF_036965845.1 Bacillus sp. JJ1127
GTTGAAAAATTAAAATGGAATTTATATAAAAGGAGTGAGAGAATGTTCCCTATATTAGAAACAGAACGGCTAATTTTGAGAGAACTTACAGAATCCGATGCACAAAGTCTATTAAATTGCTTTTCTAACCCAGATGTATTACGTTACTATGGTCAAAGCCCATTAAAAAGTATAGATCAGGTAAAACAAATCATTAAAAATTTTGCAGAAAGTTACAATGAAAGACACGGCGTGAAATGGGGAATTGAATTAAAGGAGACGAAAAGCATTATTGGAACAATTGGTTTTCACGATTGGTCTTCAGAACATAGAAGAGCTAACATAAGTTATGCACTTTTCCCTGAGCAATGGGGAAATGGCTATGCTACTGAAGCAGTTTCTACAGTTATATCATATGGTTTTAATAATCTTAATTTAACACGTATCGGAGCAGTTGTTTTTCTTGAAAATGAATCATCAAATCACTTGTTAACAAAACTAGGATTTAAAAAAGAGGGAGTTCTGAAAAATTATATGTATCAAAATGATGTTCCACATGATATAAATGTTTATTCTTTACTAAAATCTATTTAATAGAAGGCATACACAATTCCTTTCATTAAAAATATAATTTTCAAACTTAAATGCAACCTCTCCTATCAAAAGCTTTTCTAGATTTGTTTTAAAATAATTCTAAAATCCATAAAAAAAGAGCTAATGCCGCAAGCAATTCGCTCTTTTTCTATAGATTATTATTTTTTGCTTATAAAAGCATGTTTATACGTAAATATGCCACCAAATTGGTGCTTCTCAATTCCTTTTACATACTCTTTTTGTATATATGCTGAACCAGTGTGATAAAGCGGGACAACTGCAGCATCTTCTAAGACTAATCGCTCGGCCTTTTGTAAGGCCTTCCATCTTTTCTGTTGATCTAGTACAATATCATATTTTGCTTTCTTTATAAGATCATCATAATCAGAGTTTGAGTACCCCATCTTATTATTCGGATTATCTGTCGTAAATAATTCTAAGTAATTTATCGGATCTTTATAATCTGGCCCCCATACTACCATAGAAATATCATATTGCCCTGTTTGTTCTAACTGTAATTTTTGCTTGAATGGTTGCTGTTTGATCTCTAATGTTAAACCTTGTAACTGCTTTTCTAAATCGCCTTTTATATACTCAGCCATACGTTTTGCGTTATCTTGTTCAAATGTCAGGAACTCTATTGTAATATTTTCCTTGCCAAGCTCTTTTTTAGCTTCTTCCCAAAGTTTTTTTGCTTTTTGCAAATCATATACAGCAATACTTCCATTTTCCTTTCGAAAATCTTTCCCGGTTACTTCATTCTTATATCCTGTTGGAATCAGGCCTTCCGCAGGAGTTGCACCATTGTTTATAAAGTGATTTACAAATTCCTTTTTATTCAGTGCTAAAGAAATAGCTTGACGAATTTTTTTATTTGCTAGTGAAACATTGCTTTCATTAAATCGCAGCATGGCTATAGCAGGATCACTTGACACATGGAATTCTTTACTGTTTTTATATTGGTCTACAAATGTAGAATTAATGGGCACACGATCAAGGCTACCGGATTCATATAGATTAACACCTGTCATTGTATCCTTTACAACATAAAAGTTTATTTCATCTAGCTTCACTTTCTCTTTATCCCAATATGTATCATTTTTCTTTAATTGAAATTCTTGTTCATGCTTCCATTTGTCTAACACAAACGGTCCATTGTATATAAGATGATCTGGCTCTAACCCATAACGATTTCCTTGTTGCTTCACAAATGATTCATGCTGTGGTAAATAAATGGGCAGTGCTAATAATTGCAGGAAATATGGAACAGGCTGCTCTAACTGTACTTCAAGTGTATAATCATCTAATGCTTTTACTCCTAGTTGGTCACTAGCCACTGCACCTTTATTGATTTCTTTTGCATTTTTTATATAAAATAGCATGTACGCATATTGAGATGCTGTTTCAGGAGCCAATGTCCGTTTCCAAGAAAAAGTAAAATCATGTGCTGTTACCGATTCTCCATTTGACCATTTTGCATCTTTACGCAAATGGAATGTATATTTTTTCCCATCCTCACTTCTCTCAAATGACTTCGCCACACCAGGGATGGGATTATCTTGATTATCCAGTACATATAATCCCTCAAATATATTTTGCATCACATGTGATGATGTACCGTCCATCGCTTTCGCTGTATCAAGAGAAGGAATTTCTTCTGATATTGTTACGTTTAACGCTTGTTTTTGACCTTCTTTATCACTTTTATTCGCTTTACTACTACAGGCCGATAAAATCAAAGATATAACAAGTGTACTTACTAATACGCGGTACTTTTTCTGCTTCATGAATTTTTCTCCTTAAATTCAAATAGTATTATGAAACGCTATTTATTATAGCAGAAAGGGGGGGATAAAGTCGTGACATTCTATGGAATATTTATTCATTTCAATTGAACTACCCCCACCTTTACTTCGTTTAGAGGAAAGGGGCTTCTCGATTAAAATGATTAAAAAAAACGCTCCCCCTCTTATAGTTACTAAAAAGGATAGCGTTCTTTATCAGTTTCTCTATTTTAACTACATCTTCAGTCCTCGTTTATAACGACTCGCCTCAAAAATAATTCGTTCTTCATCTAATGTTTTACATTCACCGTTCCACACGATTTGCTTCCCGTTAATCACAACATCAGATACATCTTTTCCACTCGCTGCATACACAAGATGTGATAATACTTCTTCGGCTGGCTGTAAATGTGGCTTATCCGATGGATCAATCGTAATAAAGTCGGCACACTTTCCTACCTCAATGGAACCCGTTTGTTTCATTCCAATGACTTCTGCTGCTCCTTTTGTCGCGAGCGGAAGAGCTGTTTCAACAGGTAATGCAGTTGCATCTTTATGGATACCTTTTTGTAGTAACGTTGCAACGCGTAGCTCTTCAAACATATCTAAGTTATTGTTAGATGCAACACTGTCTGTGGCAATACCGACTTTGATTCCCGCTTCTAACATTGCCTTAACATCCGCTATACCAGATCCCAATTTCAAATTACTATTAGGATTATGAGCAACACGAACATCATGTTCCGCTAAGAAGGCGCGTTCATTTTCATTTAACACAACGCCATGAGCAATAACAGTCGGTCTCTTAAATAAACCACAGCTCGCTACATACGCTACTGGACGTTTGCCATATTGCGTTTCAATATCACGTACTTCACGCTCTGTTTCTGAAAGATGAATGTGAACCATTGTATGGTTCTCTACTGCGATTCTCGCGCACTCTTCTAACATTTCTGTAGAGCATGCATATGGGCTATGAGGAGCAACCATCGTTGTTAGCATGCCACTTTCACTGTAATATCGTTTTACATATTTCTCTGCATCTTGAATTACTTTTTTTTCGTCCTCTTTCGTTCCAAAGCTGAATAAAGTTCTTGAAACCGCTGCGCGCATTCCACTATTACGAACCGCTTCCATAATCGCATCCTGATCGATACCAATTGGATTAAACATATCAGAAAATGTTGTCGTTCCACTTTTCACCATTTCTAATAAACCAAGCTCTGTACTAGCAACCGCCAGTTCTGAAGTAAATTGACTTTCAAGCGGCCAAATTTTCGTTTCAAGCCATGGCTGTAATAGCATATCATCGCCAATGCCACGCAACAAACTCATCACAACATGTGTATGTGTATTCACAAGACCTGGCAATAGCCACTTTCCTTTCAAATTTATAACTTCATCCACTTGATCTTGATTAGAAAATTCACCATTGCCCACTTCTATAATCTTATCATCTTCTACAATGATATATCCGTTTTCAATCACTTCATTCTTTTCATTTAGCGTTACAATCGTAGCGCTTACATAAGCTGTTTTCAAAAGTATTTCCCCTCTCGACTCTATGAAGTATATTTCTTCCTAATAAGTTACTACCACTATAGTAACTTATTAGATATAAAGAGTCAAAAGATAATTATATAAATACAAGTTGAAAAAACGACATAAAAACCCTTTTCTTTTCAGGTGGACGAGAGCATCTAGCCATGCATCGCAGCGACTTATATGCTAAAAAATTAAAATGAATTTATATAGATTCTACTGTGAAAATATATACGTTTTGTTTTAAAGCACTATATTGCCTTTCATTCGTGTCTGCAAATGCTTCTTCTCTACTAGAAGGAATATCCATATAGATTATCTCAGTCAAAAATTGTGATGCTGTAAAATCATATCGCTTACCGTTTATCATATTGTAAAAGTGCCAAGCCTCATTAACTTGCGTCTTCTTTATTTCCCCACCAAATAAATCATATATAACAAGTGCTGTTACACCACATTGTCCTTTTGCTGGATTTTCTTTCGTCCACTTTGAGCTTGTTTCAAGTGACCAAGATTTCGTTAAAATCTTATGTATCTGTTCAATTTCTAAATTATCCATCTTAGCATCCCCTATATATCAAACGTTTTATACATCATACTGTAAAAGTGGTAAAGTCCGATTGTTAAAAACAGTCGAAGGTGTCTCCCCAATTAACTTTGCTCCCATTTTCATATAATACCCTTTTGCATTTGGATCACTATCTATTGTAAAACGCTTAATCCCTAATTGAGCCGCTTTTTCTACAACGCCTTCCCATAAAACTTTTCCATAACCTTTCCCCTTATAATTCGGATGTAAGTATAGAAAATCAAGAGCATCCTCTTCTTTGCGTAGAAATGAGAAAAAACCAATTGTTACTCCTTCATTTTCTAAAACGAATACGTAGTTGTTTTTCATATACGCTTCTGTAATTGTTAAATCTTCCTTGCATGCTTGAATAAATTCTTCGCTGTAATCCCAAGTTGCTTTTGAACTGAGTGCTAGTTCACTGAGTTCATTTGTTTCTTTTAATAAGGCTTCTCTAATTATCATCAACTATCCCCTCTCAAACTTGTATTTACATTTAAACTACTCATTTATAATAATTAGCCAAAATCCCAGCACCTCCTGTAGAAATCAAAAAATTATGATCCCCTTCATTTGAATAAAATTCTTTTAATTGAAATTAGTCTTCTCAATTACCGGTTATGAAATAACACTTCTCTAATTTCTAAAAAAGAAACCTCACTTCAACAAAAGTGAGGTTTCTTCTTATTCAGTATGTTCATTTAACCAAAAGATCAAATCTTGGAATACTTCATCCCTATTCACTTCATGGAACATTTCATGCCTTCCATTTTCATATAAACGAAGTGTTACATCTTTCACACCGCACTTTTTATACATATCATGTACTTCTTTTACACCTTTTCCCATATCTCCAACTGGATCACGATCTCCGGAAAAAATATGTATTGGCAAGTCTTTTGGTGTTTTCTTATATTCCTCTAATTTATTTACCTCAAGCACCCCATGAAATAATTCACGGTAAAAGCTTGTTGAACAAATAAAACCACATAATGGATCTTCTATATATCTATCAACTTGATTTGTATCTGAAGATAACCAATCAAACTTTGTCCGATTTGGTTTGAAATGCGAGTTGAAATTCCCAAATGATAAAAAGTTTAACATCGGACTTTTCGTTTTTGCCCCGCGGATTTTCATCTCAATCGTTGCCACTTTATGACCAATAATCCCTAAAAAACCTGGGTTTCCACCTGTTCCAGAAATAAGAAATCCATCATATAATTCACCGCGAAGTTGTACAGCACGTCTTGATAAGAATGAACCCATACTATGCCCTAATAAAAAAAGTGGACAAGTATGCTCTTGTCTTATAAATTCTGACACAAAAATCACATCAGAAACAGCCTGATTCCAACCAATATCTGGATCAAAATGCCCATAGTTTTCTTCCCTTTTTACTGTTTTTCCATGTCCCTTATGATCATGAGCATAAACACCATATCCCGCTTGCAATAAGGTATGAACACATTCTGTATAAGCACCCGTGTGTTCTGCCATGCCATGTGCAATCTGTACAATCCCCCGAGGCTCACCTTCTGGCAGCCACTTACGTAAATAAAATTCCGATCCATCCAGCGCCGTAACGAAGCTTTCCTGTATATCCATTTTGATAGCCCCCAAACTCCTTATATATACCATTACAAAATGAATGAGTATTCATTATTCTTACTATGTATTATATGCAATTGTTTCCATTATGACAAACACTGCATTTTCGATTTATCCTGCTATTCGCAGGCAGTAATACTCCCACCTCAAAATCCCTTGAAAACAAAGAAGTTATGTGGGAAATAAACTGCCGTTAAAGCCCGATTGGTGAGGACTAATAATTAGTGAGGGATGAAGACCTCCACTGATTAAAGTTTCACTTTATCAAACGATTCCCTTGACGAACAAAATAAACAATTATATAGTTGCTTACATAAAGTAATTATTATTCATTTTAGGAGGTTTCATATATGATGCCATCATTATTTTTAGCACATGGTTCACCAATGCTTGCCATTCAAGATACAGATTATACACGTTTTTTAAAAACACTTGGCGAAACATATAAACCAAAAGCAATTGTCATTTTTACAGCACACTGGGAAAGTGAAATATTAACTATTTCATCTTTAGATGATGAATATGAAACAATTTATGATTTTGGCGGATTCCCTCCCGAACTATATGAAATAAAATATAAAGCAAAAGGTTCTTCAGCCATTGCAGCAATGCTAGAAACAAAATTTAAGAATAACGAAATTTCAGTTCGCAAAGATGCAACTAGAGGATTAGATCACGGTTCATGGACACTATTACACCGTATGTATCCAAAAGCTGATATACCTGTCGTTCAAATCTCAGTACATCCTTTCCTTCCTGTAAAAGAGCAATATGAAATTGGAAAAGCGATTCAGGGCATTGGACAAGAAGATATTTTAGTAATCGGTAGCGGTGTTACTGTGCATAATTTACGCGCATTAAAGTGGAATCAAACAACACCAGAAAAATGGGCTGTCGAATTTGATGACTGGATTATAAATCATATGCAAAACAACGATAAAGATTCGTTGTTTAATTGGGAAACTGCCCCTCACGCACAATTAGCCGTTCCAAGAGCAGAGCATTTTGTCCCTCTTTTCATCGCTATGGGAAGTGGTAATACTGAGGGTAAAGTCATTCATCGTAGCTATGAGCTTGGAACATTAAGTTATCTTTGCTTTCAGTTTTAATTGATTTTAACCAAAAAGGATGAAGCG
>NZ_JBALQK010000211.1:0-26709 GCF_036965845.1 Bacillus sp. JJ1127
CAAGTAAAAAAAGTGAATGAAAATGATATTTATTATCAATAATATAATTAATAAAAGGGCAACTGCCGTTCAGTTACCCTTTTTTCATTTAAGCTTCTGGTGCGAAAGTTTTACAATCTGTTTCTTCTGTTGTAGATGCGTGCTTTCCTTTATGACTTACTACATAAATTGCATCTGCATTACATTTATTTCCGTTATCCCAAAACTTACAATTGTTTACTTCACATAAAACATCTTGTGCCATAAGTATCACACCTCCTTATTTTTTTATCATTAACCATTTCTAGAGGCATGATACCATTTCATAATTTATTTTTCATTTCACATTTGAATCAAGATTCATGCTGGACCGCACTACCGTCAGTGTTTATTTTACTTTCAGTTGTTGCTACAGGTTTCAAATTATATATTGGTAAAATGACTAATAAACCAACTATAAATAGTAGTGCAGTGCCTTCATACATCGTACTGAGTGAAAACATTTCTTTTAGTGAACCTGCTATACTCATCGTTAATACCATTGAACCTGTAAATAATGGACTTAAAATCCCGTTAACACGTCCAATAAAGTCTGTATCAGAATTTTGAATAATAAGCGTATTAATTCCAATTTGAATACATGGAAAAGCTAAACCGCTAAAAAGTTGCGCCGCAAGCGTAATCCATAAATTTGTAGAAAAACCAATAATCCCAATACCCACAGCCTGCCCAAACATCCCTAGAATTAACATTTTTTGCGGAGCGACATTCTTCGCGAATATCATTGCTAAAGCCCCACCAATAATCATACCGGCACCATTTACGATCACTAACCATTGTAAGCTTTCTTTCGGTAAAGCGAGCTGTTCTGTTACAATAAAAATTCCTAATGGCTGAATAAGACCAATACCTAATCCTGCTGCCATAAAACAAATTCCAAGTAATGTTAATGCTTTCTTTGCTTTCACATACTTGATTCCATCTGCCATTTCTTTTAGTAAACTAACTTGTTTCTTCTCCCCTTGATCTTCAGTATCTTTTGGTAGAAATAGCAATACAATAGCTGCAAGTAAAAACGCAATCCCTGTCGCTACAATTGAGATATAAATCCCAAATCTCTGAAATACAAACGTACCTAGTATAGGTCCTAACACCATAAATATCGCGAAAATTGTTTGATATAAGGACATTGCTAATTGAATTTTTTCTGTTGATAAATGTTGCTTAAACAATTTCATCCCTGAAGGCTGTGAGAACTGTGAAAGAATGGCTGAAATTAACGTAACAAAGAATACAACTTTCCACGTACCAAACATAAGCGTAAAGAGTACTGCAAATACAGATAAAGAACTTAAAGCCTCGCACCAGATCATAGTCCTTTTTGGTTTCCACCTATCTGCAAAAGTTCCGCCAATAAAAGAAAAAATAAATATTGGTGCAAACTCAGCAACTGAAATCATCGAAATCGCAAACGCATCCCCATTTGTCATTTCCATTACATAAAGCAATACCGCAAAATTCCGAACCCATATCCCTACCTGCAAACATAATGCTGAAACAAGAATACCTTGCACAAAGCGATTTTTTAATACTTGTGACATACCGCTTTTTTGTTTTATTTCTTCATTTGTTGACATAAAAAAACCTCCTATTCTACATTCTGAACAAGAGGTAGCACAAATTATATGAAAAAGACTGTATATTCGCAGTGCGAAACACATCCCTTTTATACAAAAATGTACATACTAATCCTATTCAGAAGAAGATTTCGTTTTTTAACGAAGATTTCTTGAAAAATAGAATTAGTTGATCATTGGGATGTTTTCACCCTTCCGTTTCCATTTTAAATGCCACATACATACTCTATGTGAACGAAATATAATGTATGCATGTCTCAAAATATCTATTCTAGAAAGTTAACGGCAATTCCTCTAAGGAACGCATTAAATAATTGCCTTGCCATTTAATCTCTTCTCTCTCCTTTTATTTGTAATGCAGGCATGCGTTTTAACAACGTTGAAATTGCAATTTTTGCTTCTAAGCGAGCAAGTGGCGCTCCCAAACAAAAATGACTTCCATGTCCAAAGGCAATGTGCCGATTATTTTCCCTAGTAATATCAAATACTTCTGGATTCATAAAGATCTTTTCATCACGGTTTGCTGAAGCTAATGAAATGTTTACCATATCCCCTTTTTGAATCTCTTGACCTTGGATTGTAAGAGCTTCAGCTGTCCAGCGTGCAGTTGTAATTTCAACTGGAGAGTAATAGCGTAATCCTTCTTCAATCGCTGAGTCAATGAGTTCTGGTTTTTCTTTTAATAACTGTAATTGATCCGGGTTCTCTAATAATGCGAGTACTGTATTAGTAATTAGATTCACAGTGGTTTCATGCCCAGCTACAATGAGTAACATAATCATCGAATACAGCTCTGGTGCACTTAATTTACTTCCTTCACTTTCAGCCTGAATTAATCCACTAACTAAGTCTTCTTTTGGTTCTTTTCTTTTCACATCAACTAAATACTGTAGGTATGTAATAAATTCAGAGAGCTTTTCTTCGTTTTCTTTTATTTCTTCGGGTGTTTCAGGTGAAGCAATTACCGCATGAGACCATATTCTAAATTTCTCTTGGTCCTCTTTTGGAATACCAAGCATTTCGCTAATTACATTGATTGGTAATGGAAACGCATAGTCATTAACAAGATTCAGGGAATGCTTATGTTCTACATGGTCTAATAAAGTATCCGCAATATGCTGAATACGTCCACCTAATTGTGAAATCATTTTAGGAGTAAACGCTTTTTGGATAAGTGATCGCAAACGACTATGATCAGGCGGATCTGAATTAAGCATATGTTTCGTTAAATAATCACCGTTTTCAAGAGAAAGAAATGGCTTTAATCCTTCTTGAGAAAATACATTTTCCGGATTTTTCTTCAAGCGAGAATCTTTTAAAAGTGGCAATGCATCTTCATATCTTGTAATGAGCCACTCTGTCCATAGCTCACCCTTATATACGAACAAAATAGGTTGTAGTTCACGTGATTCCTTATAAATCTCATAAGCATCTTCTTTAAACTCCGCAGAAGCTAAATGAATACCATCTTCAATGTTTCGGCCAACCTTGTTTTTTAAAGACATTGCACTCCCTCACTTTCATTTTGTGTAGAAATCACTTCAACATATAAATTATAACTCACAAAAAGTATGAATATTATAATTTTTTGTCAAAACCTTACTTTGAAACTTGAAAAATATAAAAAAATCAAAGAGAAGATCTCCTCTTTGATTCTCTCTAAGCAAAGCACATAAAATTACTGATTTGTTGGTATCGATAACTGACTTTCCGGCGACGGCCAGCTTGCCACGTGTAACCTGATACCCCAAAAAACCATAAATCTCTTCCAAAAGGACCTGGTCGATGTAGACGCAAGTACCCCCATCTCCCTAAACAATTACACATCAATGATTTCATATTCCCTATTTGTGCAGGTGCAGCGAATGCTGACGGTAATGATGGTGCCTGTGATGGAGGTGGTGACGTCGGCCATCATCAGGTCTATACTCTTCATGATCAAGCTCTCTCAGTTCCATCGCTTCTTCATAATATCCTTGGTTTTGTGGATTATAATACATCATTTGATCATACCCTATACCTGGATAATTCGGTTGGTTATACATATGAAAAATCACCTTCTTTTTATTTGTCACTTTAAAACATTCATATGTAATACTTCACCCAGAGGAGGCTTATGCATCGCCCAAATTTGTCTTTCTGAATTCCATTTATATAGCAAATTCATTTTACTAACTATAAAAAATAAAGCTCTGCTGTTATCTATTTAACATAACACTGTAATAGCGCATTGCTTTTAATGATCCTTTCACCTCAAATGTCCCTTTCTTGATTAAAGCCTGTAAGCGATATTCTAGAAAAACATCTCCCACTACTTGCTCTATATGTCCAAGTGCTTCTCCAATTACCCGCGCTGCTTTATAGAAAGCTTTATCTGCTCCTATTCGTTTCGCGCACTCAACAATAAAATCATCAAAATAATCTTCTTGTACAGCATGCACTGCACTATCTTTCCAGATTCGTAATAACTCTGTACTAGTAGATAGAACTTCCCATTCTTTTTCGAGTGCTGTTCGAGTCTCTTCAGCTAAAAATGACTTTTCTCCATATTTCTTAAGAATAATTGCTAAATTCTTTGATGATAGTTCTCCCGTTCCACGTATGCCGTACTCTGTTTGTAATAGTTTTCTATGAGCCTCTGAAGTATTGATGATTCTAATATTTTTCTTATTCTTCAACTCGGCAAGCACAAAACAAAGTCCTACATGTTCATGAGCATTATCCGCTTTCCAAATTGTAATTGGTGTATCGTTTGAAATGGACTGTATTTCTTCTAATGAATGAATCAAACTCGGTAAGTATTCTTCTTCAAAATAAAAATCATATGAGTTTAAGTTGTTGGATAACCATTGCTGGCGAGCAACCTGACCTGACTTTAAACCCAATTGATGAATGGGACCGACAGAAAATGCGTCAGAGAATGAAATGACATAGTCTTGATTAAAACCTTCTTCTTTCAGTATGTGTTTTAAACAACCTGCTGGTGAATCACCGAATGCAATATGTACATGTTTACTATCTAAAATATTTAATTTCGGTTTTTGAGATTCAATCAATTGTTTTGGTATTTCCGCCAACATTTTGATCGTTTCTTCATCTTTATTTTTTTCTATTAATTCAAGTTGGAGTAGAATGAGGTGAAGTAAAGATCTCACTTCTTCCTCTGGCATGCTATCAATGACTTGACTTAACTTATCTTTCATGTATTTCCCTCTATTCATTTCTAAAATCATGTAGTTTATAGTGTGACATAGATTTAGATTGCTTTTATTTAATAATTGCCAGGAGAAATGAAACAGATAAAAAAGCACAAAGCGGGATAAATAACATCGTATCCATTTTGGCGAAATACGTATCTTTTTTTCTCTTAAAAATGCCGAAATAGTTAAACTCACCAATTACCCTTATCCCAAACACAAACATACAAATCCAAGAACCGATTTGAACGAAAACATATGGAATGGATAAAACAAGGATATTGGCCTGCAATAATAAAAGTACCGCTGCTATACTTAACAAAAGAGCAACCAATAACGTTCCTCCAGTACTGGGTGTAAAAGCCTTTTTACCAGATTCAGTTGGGATCACAGCATGTGTGCCCCATTTCCCTCCGAATGCCCAGTAGACGTGTAGTAAGCTAATGCAAAATAAGAGACATGCTGAGATGGTGATGATAATGAGCATTGTTAACACCTCCGTCAATTTATAATGCTTCTTAAGAACACTCTCCAAATAAAAATTTATTTATCTAGCAAAAATTGTTGATTAAGGGCATCTCTCATCATTTCAACTGGTTGTTTTGATAACTTCAGCATATATATATGATTAAGATTTTGATTCATCTCCGCTAAATCTATAAACTCCTGCTGCTTTTCTACTAACTCATAATAAAAATAATGATCTACAGCAAAAATGGACTCATTTATTTGTGAAAGAATACTACGATTATTCGTTGCTGCATATTGTACAATTGAATCATGATTTAAGTATTGTTCAATCATTTCTGGCTCAATGCCATCTAATAATAAACATGTTGTTAAATTCTTCTTAAATACAAGATCTAAGTTTTGCAAGTCTTTCTTTAATACCCCGTAAATAACAAAGTGGTACCTTGTAGCGTTATTCATAATCATTACACATTTTTTTCGTCCAATTTTAAAAAGATTTGCATGCCAACAATATAGTGGATTGAAATCGGCAGTATCTACTTTTTGAACTTTTATTTTCATTTCATCGGCTAATTTTTTTGTACATTGGATAAGTTGCATATTATTTTTCCTTTCTTTCTACGTTAACAATTCTATTTTCAGTCATATGTATTTCTTACACGAAAAATTATTCATTAAGAAAAATTCATCCATCTTCTATAATGTTCTTTTTTCATGTCTTGTTCGGTAAACATATTTAATTCTTTTTTAGCTTGAAAAATAAGAAACTCGTCATTCATTGAATTATGAAACATGGACCATATTTTTTGATTCTTCTTATGAAAATCATGAATAAGTTCTGTTAGTTTATAATACGGTAACTTTCCTTCTTTCCATTCTAAGAAATTTAGTGAAAGTTTTTCAAGTTCAGCTTCCGTTAATGTTTTATGATATAGATTCACAATTTCCAAATCTCTCTTGCGTTCTGCTTTTGATTTTTCCATCGTACTCGCTTTCCTCCTAAAACATAATAAGCAGTCACCTTTTATATACCTTGATGACTGCTTATTATGATTATATTCACTTATTCCACACCTAAAGCCTTAAACACAGCATCCTCAGCACTCTGATAAAATGCAATTTGAAACTTAGCAAATAATTCCGGTGGAACGGTTGGAATATCAACAGCGGCTGTCATTGGAAGAAGAATTTTCTTAGCGCCTGAATCAAAACAAACTTGTAGTACCTTTGCTAATTCTTCTATCTTATTCATCGTACCACTTATACTAATAGATCCTAACACAACCATTTGACTTTGCACAGGTTTATTTAAAGTACCAGAACATAATGCAATAAATGCTACAAGCGATAATTCGCTAGTTAAGCCAACACCATGAATATCTTGAATGTGCATGAAATAATCTTTCGTTGTTGTACTAATTGTGCCGCTAATGTTTTTATTATTTGCTTTAAAGAATCGAAAAGCAGTGTCAATGCTTTCTTTTGCATCGCGATCCGAATTTAATCCTGTTCTTTCAAATTTACCACTGCCGTTTACAACTTCTGTTTCTAACTTATAAGTACCAATCATCCCTGTTTTCCCACGAGCAACAGTATAAATATGTCCAGATTTGTTTATCCCCTCTGGAATTAACGTTCCTCCCCCTTGTTCCGAAACAGATACAAACTCTTCATTCATCGTTTCATTATCAATGTAAGAAAAATTAACATCATAATGTTCCATTCCGCCAATTTTCTTTAATTGTTCTTTTACTCGTCTTCGTCCTACTAATGCATAGAAGCATTTCTTCCACATCATCTTTTGTATAATCGCCGTTTGGATATAACAGTTTAATCAAACCAAAAACAGTTTTCCGCACTGTGATAACATCACGTTGATTCAAGTTGTTTCCCAATCTAAAGAATTGATCAAGTGCATCCGAGAAAGAACGTTTACGCATTTCTCTTAAAAATTCAGCTAAATGATGGAGTTTGGAGAAATCTCTTTATAAATATGAGATTTCCCCGTTCCTCTTGGTCCAAGTTCACACAAGTTATAATTATTTTCTACAAGCGGCTCCATACCTGTAGAACGAATTAAAACATCAATCCATTCTTCTCAATTATTTCCTTATAAAATCTCTCAATAATTAAAATATCCATATCTTAATTATTATACAGCAAAAAACCCGCAACACCCCATCCATTACATGAAGGGTATTGCGGGTTCAGATATTTATATAAGCATTTTCTTTATGCGTTATAACGATTTCTTCTGCGTTCCATTCTTGTTTGGCCTTGTGTTGTTTCTGTTTTCTGATGTTGGTACTCTGTAGGCACCGTATGATACGTTGGAGCTCTTTCTTCACGATTTGGTTCATACGTACGTATTTCTTTTGATTTAGCAGATTTCCCGCCGAATTTTAACATCTTAACTTTTAATCTCGGCAAACTCGGAATACGAATCTTAAATGTAGGCTTAATTCGTTTCTTTTTTTGTTTGAATAGATTTGTTGTTCCTTGTTTTTCATTACTATTGTTACGATTTAGTGCGTATGCAAGCAATCCACCAAGTATAAAGCCTACTACTAGTATAAGTAGATACAATCGTTCTGTAGTCAGTAAGTTCATAATACGCCCAAGAACTGCTAATGATTGGATTTGTTTTATATCCCATAGTAAAGCTCCCCATAATGCAAGTAAACCTAAAGTAATTGCATATGTACGGAATCGGAACACGAATGGAATCAAAGCAATACATGCTGCAATTTTTGCATTTGCTAGTAACGAGCTAGTTGTTACGTATTGATTCCAAATTGCCATAAGGAGTGTGATAAATGCCGCATAAGCTAACCAACTACATATTCGTGAATGCATTCGTTTTGCATAGTAACTTCCGAAACTAGTGAAAAATAATAATCCCCCGATAAACAATGACAATTCTAAAGGGATTTGCTTCATAAAACCCGCAATTGGAAACAAGCAGCTGAGCAGCATTAACAGTACATCAAGTTTCTTCATAATTTCTCATCCCTTTCAATTTTTTAGCTTCTATATCGTAAAGCAAATGTTGTTGTTTTTCTAGCATTCCTCACTTCTAAATAATCACAATACAAAGGCATGTTTCATAGCTTAATACTACTATTCCTAAAAGACATCTTAATCCTGCTTACATCAAAAGTAAACAAAAAAACAAAACTATAATTGACAATAGATAACTACATTTGTATACAGAAATGACAAATCCCGCTATTTATGGATTAGCGGGATTTTCAAATTATCTTAAAGAATGATACCTCTTTTTATTCATATCTGATTATAACTATTCCGACTTATAGAGTTACATCTTCTGCTTTTTCATTCACTGGCCACTTTTCTAATGTATAAGCCATTTCCCAAAACGAGTATTCATATTGACTACTAATAACAAAGTGTTGTTTCATACGCTTACGATCGGCTTCTGTTACTGTCGCAGCAATCCTATCTAATCGTGCGATTTGTTCTTCCACTAAAGTACGGAACCAATCCGATCCATATGCTGCAATCCATTCTCGATAAATCGGTTCTTCAGGCTTACATTCTTTCAAGCGTTCACCAATTTCATAATAAAGCCAATAACATGGTAAAATTGCTGCAATAATGTCTCCTAAATGCCCTTCATAAGCAGCACGATACATGTGTGATGTGTACGCATAAGCAGTTGGCGCTGGAACAAAAGAAGCCTTTTCTTCTTCAGTGATTCCTAATTTTTTTGCAAAATTCTCATGCAGTGATAATTCAGCTTGATATGTATTTTGTGCATGATGCGCCATACGAGCTGTTGTTTCTAATTCAATAGCTTTTGCCGCTCCTAACGTTTGTACTCTAGCAAAATGACTTAAATAATATGAATCTTGTAATACATAATAGCGGAAACTAGATAAATCTAACGTTCCTTCCCCTAATTTTTTTACAAATGGATGCTGGAAACTTGCTTCCCAAATTGGATGAACTTCTTTACGTAATAGCTGTGAAAATGACATTTAAATCCCTCCGATGAATATGTATAAAATTTCTTATTAGTCAATTACTAACGATTCAACTACTTAGTCCAAATCTAAATGAAATTTCTCTTAATATAGGTACTCAGTATAGAAATGATCAATATAAAAACCACTTTCTTTAGACAAGTAAAAAAAGTGGTTTGGACATTATAAATATCATTTTCTGTCACTTCCACTTCCCTACGCTGGTATGAGCCAGATCAGGTCCCAAGGGTCTCAAAAGTACTCTTTGATCTCAGCCTATATAGGCACCCCTAGCGGATAGATAATAACTATGTAGTTTTGATATTCATCATAGCACAATTCAGAAAACAGTCAAATATATGAGTATAGAAGTATCAGTTATTTAGTCCTACTAATTTTTCAATCTGTTCCTTCACATTCAAATCACAAACACCGCCGTGATAACAAATCACTCTCTCAATATCAAATTCTAAAAATCTTCTAAGCGATTCTGTAGCTGTTTTCATATCTGGTGTTGTTCGCGGAACAGGCCCGTTTAAATTTCCACCAACATATACCATAGCGTCACCTGTGATTAATGTTTTATGCTTTTCACTATATAAACTAATATGTCCCGGCGTATGCCCTGGTGTATGAATGACTTCAATGCCTCCAACAAAGGGCAATCTTTGTCCATCTTTTAATATTTGATTTACTTTTGCTTTAGGAGGATTTTTATATAGGAATTGCATAACTTCTGGAAGTGCTTCCCACTGATCTTTACTCATTTTACTTGGATCTGTTTTCATTAAATGCAATTGCCCTTCAATATATGGCTTATCTAGTTCATGTGCATACACTTCAATAGATTGATCTGCTTTCTGTTGTATTTCAGGAAGACTTCCAATATGGTCTATATCTTGATGAGTTAAAATAATTGCTTTTAACTGTTCAAAGGGAACACCAACATCATTCATTGCATCATGAATTTGCTTTAATTGTCCTGGCATACCAGTATCGACTAATATAGCTGCTTTTTCATCCCAAAGTAATGTTGGATTTAATTCAAATCCTTGGATTTTCAATTCTAAAACTGACAGTCCATTTTCTATTTTCATGTTACATTTCCTCCTCGATACATAGATTAGTGAAGTTATTGCTCTTACTAAAATGTATCACGCTAGAGGAAAATACGTCAATTAACAAATAATTAATCATAACACAAAAATAATTATTTGTCAATATTTTTCGTTGTGATTCTCATTTTATTAAAAACTGATCTTCTTTTTTATCACATATCTTTTCGATACAAATTAATCAAATCTTTCAACGCCGCAGCAGCTGCCCCTCTTGGATTTGATGCACCTCCAATGGAAGTAACTTTACCCATCGTATCTGTATGGAAGGTGACTCCTTTTTCTGTTCCATTGACATTAGCAAGCGGATGACCTTGATTCAATTCGCATGGACCTACTTTTAATTTAACAATTCCAGAACTATCTTTATATGCTGTAGCTATTAATTTTAGAGATTTGTTCTTTTCCTTTGCTTTTTGGATATCTTGCTTTGTAATATGTTCTATTCCTTTTACAAATATATCATCCAGTGAATATTCTGTTTGTAACAAGCTATTTGCCAATAATAATAGTTTACAAGCGCTGTCCATACCATTTATGTCTAATGTAGGATTCGTTTCAGCAATTCCTTGTTCCTTTGCTTCTTGCAATGCTTGTTGAAAAATTATATTTTTTTCATCCATTTTTGTAAGGATATAATTCGTTGTCCCATTCAGTATGCCTTCTATCTTTTCAATTTGGCATCCTGCTAGGCTAAATTGTCCAATATCTAATGTAGGTAATGCTGCGGCAGTCGCACCGCTATAACGAATACGCACATTTTTCGACTTTGCTTTTTCTTTTATTTCTTTCCAATTTGTAACAAGTGCACCCTTCGAAATGCATACAACATCCATTTCATGTTGGATTGCTTTTTGGATGTAATACTTTGCAGGTTCGCCATTTTGTAAGTTAGTAGGCGTTGCCTCAATTAGTACATTACCATTCCATATCATTTCCGCTTTTGCCTTCGGATCATATACTGCATAATTTCCTAACGCATTCGTGCCTATTCCAAAAGTAAGAAGTTGTTCTAGGTGTAAACCGTTACCATCATAAATAGATACATCCCGCCCAACAATCCCTACTATTAAAAATTCGATATGATACCTTTCTTTTAAAGTAAATGATTTCTCATACACTAAACGTACAAGTTCTTTACTCACCGCTCCATACCCTGTTAAAACGACTTTTATTTCCATGTTATTCCCCTCAATTCTCTTGGTGTGAACCTATTAATTCCCCATATCTCCATCATAGTATTCTATTTGTGGTATTGCATTAGCTAATTTTTAAAATAAATAGTTTTATAAAACAATCGAATGAAATAGATCTAATGAAAATAGAAATGCTAATACTTTTTATTTATTGTTCTCCTTTTCTTTAAAAATAAACTTGTAAAAGCACTAAGTTTATTTTCCTTACATAAACTTTACTATAATACTTCCAGAAAGGTGGTACACGTATGCCTCTTATTCCCTACACTGAAAGTGATGTTGATTTGTTAGCACGTTTAATTCGTGCGGAGGCTGAAGGTGAAGGACCACAAGGCGAACAACTTGTCGGTTGCGTTGTAGTAAACCGTGTATACTGTGATTGCTTAGATTTCAAACAAATACGTACTGTACATGATGCAGTGTATCAAAGCCCAGGTGGATTTGAAGCAGTGCAGTATGGATATTTTTACCAACGTGCTCGTGAGTCAGAAAAAGACATAGCAAGACGCGTCTTACAAGGTGAATGGCGCTGGCCGGCAAGATGGTCCCTTTGGTATTTCCGTCCGACAGGCAGTTGTCCACCAGAGTGGTATAATCAGCCATTTGCAGGACAATTTAAAAGACATTGTTTTTATGAACCAACTGGTGATGAATGTCCGAAAATGTATACGAGATGAAAATTTACGATCTATAATCTATCAGTTACAATCTTAAAAACACAAGGATTTGTATTCGCAAGTCCTTGTGTTTTTAGTTATGTTATTAACAAATTTATTTAACTTGTATTTGAAGTGCTACGTTACTTACTTTCAGAAATCTGATCATGACACTAATTTTTCAATACCTATTACATAAATAAGCAAATGAGGACCGTCCGATTTATTAATAGTAAATCTATACCGACATACACCCCCTCTTTTTAGATGGGAGAGAGGATCTGGCCATTCATAGAAGCGGTCAAGCCCTTTTTCTGCCACATGCGAAGTAAAAAACAGAAAGAACAAACGAGCGGAGGTTACTTTTTATTCTACATAGCAAGAATTTAGATGTCGAAAAATTAAAATAGATTTATATAATACTAAGGGGTACTTTTTGATTCCACCGTTGATGCCTAACTTTTCTGAATCGAAAGGTTTATTACAATTTTTATCGAATTGTATATAAGTCCATTTGATAGAAAGAAAAAATCGCTAGAACAATTAGAATGCAGTATCAGTGTCTAAATTAAGGAAATGTCTTCACTAAAATGAATAAACATCATTTTTCCAAAAATTTGTACACTGAATAAAAACAAGAGTCAAAGACTGTGTCTAACTTATTAGTTTATTTAATCATAGGAAACTGTAGGTGAACAAAATGAATCGAATTGAGCACATTAGACAAGAAGAAAAAAAATATCACGATCTTTGTTATGACCAATACAAATTATTCGAAGCTGGCTCTTGGCTTCATCAACCTGTAAAAACAGTAATGGAGATGATGAATTATTTTGAAGGTCAAGATCAAATAAAAGTACTTGATCTTGGTTCTGGCGTAGGAAGAAATAGTATTCCAATCGCTCAAAAGATAATCGATGGTGGCGGTAAAGTTACATGTGTCGATTTACTGGATTCCGCATTAACAAAATTAAAAACAAACAGCAAGGAATATCATGTCTTTGATGCAATCGAAACAATCAAAGTAGAAATTGAAAATTATGATATTCAACCTGAAAGCTATGATTACATTATTGCAGTATCCAGCTTAGAACATGTTCACTCAAAAGAGGCCTTTGAAAAAGTACTCTTATCCATAAAAAATGGAACTAAACATAACGGCATCAATTGTCTGATTGTGAATTCTAATATTCAAGAAATTGATATAGAAACAAACGAAGAACTAGATGCATTAATAGAAGTAAATCTTCCTACTGAAATAATGATGAATATACTTAAAGATATTTATAAAGGATGGCGAGAAATACACATAGAAGTAAAAAATTTATCATATAACATCATCCGGAATGAAAAATCCATTCAATTAAAAACAAATGCGATCACTTTTGTTGTTCAAAGATTATAACCTGTAAAATAATAAAGTGGTAATTATACTTACATCCACACTACGTATAATTACCGCTTTTATTCGTGTAAAATACATTTGACACCCTATATTTCCATGTTTATACTATTGCATGCAAAGACTTTTCTACACTTAAGGAGGGGTGAAAAAATGAATCGAAAGAAAATTGTTCTCATAATTACCTTACTACCGTTAATCGGGCTGCTTATGCACGGAACCTATAAATACATAACCGAAGGAGAAATCTTGGGTGGGACAATTTTTGGAGTGTCTTTACTCCTCAGTTACTTCCTAAACCATATTACATGGGGAGATCCAAACGGCATATCCGAAGAAAGTCAAGATGAAATGGGACAGCAAATTACATATAAAAGTTTCAAGGTTGGCTATTTTGTTTTAATCGGCATTATGTTTGTTTTACTAATTTGGACAGAAGAATTTTCTATGCTTCATTCACTTAATAACATTCATAATTTCCCTTTATTTATTACGTTTTGCTCTTCATTCCTTGTTATTCCATTTGTAGAATTCATTGTTTCTAGAAGATACCAATAAGAATACTATTCATGCAAAAAAGCCTTGTTTCTCTCTTTATTTTAGAGAAAAACAAGGCTTCATTTGTAAGGAGTTTAATAGTTCTTTTGTTTACGATAGGATTTCTTCTGCCATTGCGCTCAGTTTGTTTACGGTTCTCCAGTTACGCAATGTTGCTAGGGTACGAAATTTTTGAAATTGATTTGTTAGTTTAGAATTTCGAATACTCCTCTTGAAAAACAAATATACTTCTTTCCCTTCAATATGATAGTCCTCTACTTCATTTTTAAAACGAAGTAGTTGCTCAACTTCTTCGTCAGAAAGATCTTCAGCCAAAAAAGCGACGTGTAGACTTTCACCTTCTAACTTTCCTTATGTATGCTGACCCTCACTTAATTTGTGCGCTTCTCTACTTTTTTGTTCATTACACTGAACAATATGACTAACGATTGGTTTTATTTTATCAGCTTGAATAAGACGACTCAATTCCTACAGTTGTTTTCTACTTGGCTGTAACCACAATTTAATCTTCTTTGCTAATGAGGTGAATTTCATTCTATACAAATAGATTGAACAACTATACTTAAAATGCCACCGCTAGCTTCATATGTATAGCGGTGGCATTAAGTATATTTTTACATGTTTAAAAAAAAGGACAGTCTATTTGATCAATATATTCCCAAGGCTCCTTTTCCATACATCTCGCAAGTTCTTGTTTTTCCATCATTACTTTTTTACAAGGACTGACTTCAAATTTTAACGTAGATGCATGTTCAACATATAAAGAAAAAACATGGCTGTTCGGTAAAGTTTTCGATACATCAACATCTCCGACCTGTTTAAACAATTGCTGTACACCGTAAAAAAAGAAGCTTGTTACATTCGATTGTTTATTCAACCAAGCAATCATTTCTGGAGGTACCGAGTGATTTATATATATTTTTACTCTATCACCACGTTTATATCGTTTATATCGTTTACGCCGCATGCTTACACCAACTAACTTAATGTTAAATTCGTAATTCTTTTTGTTTATGTTCCCTATACCTTGGAGAACAAGTGTATACTAATAATCCACGTGCATTTGTGAACAGTGGGTTTTCTACAAAAGTTACATTTTTCAACCTTCCTTTTTGTTTTAAAATCGATTGCAAGCTATTTTTAATGATGACTGCTCCCCCACCATAAATAAATACGTATGGATCATCTTTCATATCGTCAATCTTATTGATGATATCTGTCGCAACCCGTGCCGCTAAACTTAGAAGTGCCTGTTGTGACTCTTCTACTAATAAAGGATTTCTAGGATGATTCTCATTTAAATAAATTTGATTAAACTCTGTAATACTATCTATCGCTTTTGTCGGATACTTTCTGTTCCATCTTGTAATGATTTGCAATAAAGTTTCTTTGACTCCATAGGCCAACCCTTTACTCAATTGCGGCCTGAAATTCACTCCATATGAAACAACCTCCTCAGTTGTACCCGCACCTATATCAAAAGATAATAATGTTTTGTCAACGAAATCTATCTCAGAAATTATATCGTTTTCTTTTTCAACTTTGTGCTTTAAAACATTTCCTTCCTCATCATACACAATCCCCCAAGTACCAGATGCTCCTTCAGGTAGGCACTTACAAAATTCAACCGAGACGTTTATTGTGACATCTCTTCCATTTGGATAATGAAAAACAATCTTATGAGTTCCCATATAACGTTGCGCATTTTCTGCTGCTATTTCTTGTGTAATAATCTGCATTGGAAGAGCAACTGATAAATCATAACGAATATTGATACGATTCGAATTCGGATTATGACGCATAGCACTAATTGCTAAACCTGATAAAATTGTAAGAATCATCAATTCATCTGTTGACTTATTAGATTTCTTTTCCATTTCTGTCCCTTTTAATTGATCTTGAATAACTTTTTGCCCAACAATGTAACGTACGTTGTTTAGCATTAAAGATGGAGAACTAATGGTTACATCAATGTGATTTTCTAATTCAGATATTGGTATATCCACTTCATCCAATAAACCTGTTGATTCTCCAACGTATAGCGAATAAATACTTGGAATATAAATTGGCTTTTGTCCTTTCACCATTAATTTCAGACCATTATTTCCAGCGTCTGCACCCGCTTTTAGAAGTATAGACATAGATACCCCCTAATTTAATCTGACATCCCTACCCAATATATGCAGACTCAAACTTTTACATTCAATCCAGATAAAATCTTTTTTATTAATGTGCTTCATTTTACAGTGAGCAATACCCTTATAACCGAAGGAATAATTCTAGGGGAACCATATTTGGGGTCTCTTTCATCCTCGGTTATTTTCTAAACCAAATTAGTTTCAAAATAGGTTATTTTATTCTAATTGGTATTATGTTTATTTTATTAATTTTTACAGAAGGATTTTCTGTTTTCTATTCCCTTCATAACATTCATAACTTCTCTTTATTTATTGCGTTTTGCTCTTCATTTCTTGTCATTCTATTTGTAGAATTCATTGTTTCTAAAAGATATCAATAAGAATACTATGTATGCAAAAAGCCTTGTTTCTCTCTTTATTTTAGAGAAAAACAAGACTTCACTTGTAAGGAGTTTAATAATCCTTTTGTTTACGATAGGATTTCTTCTGCCATTGCGCTCAGTTTGTTTACGGTTCTCCAGTTCCGCAACGTTGCTGGGGTACTAATTTTTTGAAACTGGTTTGTTAGTTTAGAATTTCGAATACTCTTCTTGAAAAACAAATATACTTCTTTACCTTCAATATAACAATCCTCTACTTCATTTTTAAAACGAAATAGTTGCTTAACTTCTTCGGCAGAAAGCTCTTCAGCCAAAAAAGCGACGTGTAGACTTTCACCTTCTAACAATGCATTCGTCTCATATGGACAGTTTTTGATAACTTGTTTCATATCTTGACTCGTTCTTAACATAACAGGAACCGCAAAACCAAAAACTTCTTCAATTTCATGTTCAATTCGTTGACGCAAAAGGTCTACTCCTTCTTCAGATTCAAAAACTACATTCCCACTTTGAATATATGTTCGAACCTTATGTAAGTCTAACTTTTCAAAAACCTTTTTCAGTTCCGCCATTTTAATTAATTTATGTCCACCTACATTTATTCCCCTTAATAGTGCAATATAAATAGTCATTATGTTATCCCTCATTTTTATTAAATCTAATTACCAAACCTATTATATACATATCTATTCTTCTTCAACATAGACTCTTGTCCCTTTAAAATACCAGAGCATTATACGAATTACATCGTTATATTCGTTGTTTCTTTTTCATATTTCTCACGTACTCGTTCTAATTCTTCCAACATATCATGAATAGATAGCACCTCAAACAAAATAATCGATTCGCTAGAAAAATGATGATGATAGTTATGTGGTTTATGCTCTGCTAAATCGCTCTTATGACCCCAAAATTGCTGATCTAATTCATCTATAAGTTGATAATGCCTATAATCGATTTCAGAACAATGATTACGCAATATACTAATCATTGACACAATGGCGCTATGCAATGTTTCTTTTTCTTTTTGTGACCATTTACATTCCACTATAGGTGCATGTGTTAGATTATCAAGATGATAAATAATTTGCTGAAGTATATGGAGTTGTTTTTGAACAGATAGAAAACTATGCATTTCATTTTTCGTATGGCGATGGTATTTCCAATCCTTCTGTTCATATTGAACAAATTGAACGGCCCTATGTAAAAGTAAAGTTAATTTTGAAATGCTATGAGCTATTTCCTTTTTTATCTGTTCTCCTTGCATAACTTGGTTTAACCATTCTTCCATAATATTTGCTGTTTTCAAAAACAATTCATTTTTACAACCTATAATTGTTTTCCCGTAATGGGGAGGTAAAATAAAGAAATTTACTAAGGTAGAAACGATAATTCCTGTTGAAGTCGTCGCTAATCGAACTAAAAAAGCTGCAAAATAGTGATTAACTGTAATTGGAATCATAGCTACAGCTGTCAAAGTGGCAACTAATGTACCTGCATATAATTTTAGCTTCTGACACGTTACAATCGTAAACATAGCTGCTAATGCATAAGAAAGTGCTTGATGACCAAATAAAAATGTAAAAGTCATCGCATAAGCTGATCCAATTGTTGAAGCTGGGAAACGAATTAATCCTTTTTTAATCGAGTCTGTTGCGGTCGGCTCAATTGTTACAATTGCTGTAATAACAGCAAAAATTGTTGGGATTTTAAAAAAGTCACAAACTAGCACTGTAAGAAAAACTGCAATCCCAGTTTTTATCACCCGGCCCCCAATAAAGTTCCATTTTCTTACTTGATTCATTCATTAATTCCTTCATTTCTGTCTCATTTTTCTATCTATAAAAAGTAATATTCCACTCTATATCGTAACAAATGAAAAAGCTTACCGCATGAAATTTTTTCAGAAGTAAGCTTTTTATTACATTATTTACTTTTACACCGGTAAATATAAAACGAGTTGTCTTCCAATTGGTCCCATTCTTCTTTGACCTCTATCCTCAAATCCTACTTTTAAATATAATTTTTGTGCTGGAATATTCCGTTCATTTACAGCAAGTACAATTTCGTTTTTCGTCGGAAAATAGTACGATACAAAAGCCTTTAATAATTCTAATGCCTTTTTTGCATAACCTTTTCCTTGCTTTTCGTAGTTGATTGAAAAAGAAACTAAGAGTAATGCATCATGATTATTCGTATACTCTCCGATTCTTTCACCAGTTTGAAGTGCAAAAATACCAACAGGTACTTCATTATCTAAAATAACAACTACATTTCTAGTTGGATCTTTCTTTGCCTTTTCAAGCAACTCACTTGGTTTCGACGTGAACTGAACTTGTTCACTAGGTAAAGTAAATGTTTCTATTATTTCTTTATATTGTTCCTTATAAGGAACAATTTTAATTTCCCCTGTATGTAAACTCATTTCTATCTCCCCATTCTTCCTAATACTAAATTAAACCCTGCTGTAATTTAGACCGAACCTTTCCATCCAAAAAAGTAATCTCAGCAAATGATTTAGGAGCACTTCCTTTCCAGGCGAAGGTTTGTTTGTGATTTGCTGAGTCTTTATCTCCTTCGTCTATGAGTAAATCTCCTTCAATTCCTATTAATTCTTTTACTTCGTTGTAGGTCATTCCTTCATTTATTTGTGAGAAAAGACTTCCATCAATTGTTTCATTTTTCTTTTTTTCTGTCACAGTTGAAGAAGTTACAGTGTGTTTCTTTTCTTGTTTCTTCTGATCACACGCTGTCATACTTAAAAATAAACAAAAACTACATAATATGAATGCGCTTTTATTTTTCATAATTCAAGTTGTCCCTCCCATTATTATTAAACCATATATTTCCTAATCAATAAATTGAATATTATATATTTAACAAACACATAAAAAAATCCCGCACTTTTATAGTACGGGATTTGAATTATCTTTTCAGGTTATTGTTTGATTGATCTTCTTGTTCTTTTCTTAACTCATTTTTCTCATCTTTTGGTAACTGTTTATCACTTTGTTTAATCGGATTTGGTTCTCTGTTTTCTATTATATCATTCGGTACTTGTGGCATAACACGGCCAACGATTGCCGCAAGTTCATCAAGAATTCCCTCGCCTGCTTTGCCATGTTTAATTTGATTGCCCATTTGCTTTAATCGTTCATACGTGTCAACGTCTGCAACCACAACCGCATTTGCACCATTTGGATCATGTTTTAAACTTTCAGCAACAGAATATTTTATTGACTCTACGCGAGAGCGATCTAATTTCGCTTTTACATCAATACCTACCACTGCATATTTTCCAATAACTACTGCTGTTGCGTTGTTTACACCTGGTATACTAGACGCTAATGAAGCTAAATGATCTGCCACTTTTTCGTTCGGTTTTGTTGTACCCTGTGTATAGCTAACATTTCTCATGGATACATTTTTTTGTTCTGGTTTTTCGTGAGCATTCTCTTTTTTACTTACACTACACCCCGTAATAGCAAAACAAATCATCAGCATATATATAAGGATTTTCATCATTCTCACCACTTTTTCATTGATGTTTAATCATAAATCTTTTCGACGGACTGCATCTTTTTGACTTTTTCTTCAGTACCATCATTTGCATTAATAAAGATTTGGTAAGTATCTTTTCCCAATGTTCCAATAAATTCATAGCATAATACTTCTTTATGATTATCATTTACAACAATCGCTTTACGTTCTTCCATCACTTTCACATCTGGATTGATTTTCTTCCTTGCATCAGCTGCGGTTAATTTTGCAGTTGGGATGGTTCGTTTTTGATGTGATGCTAAATACTCTTTTGCGGAAAAGCCAACAATTGATCCATCATCTAAAGCAATCTTCATTTGAATTGCTTCTGGATAAATACGCACATTATTTTCATTTACAACGTACGTAAATACACCAATGTTGTCATATTGGGAACTATCGTATAGTTCCATATTCTTAAACTTATGGTCTTTTAAAAAAGCTAGTCCTTTACTTCCAGCATCATTTAGACTAATTTTTTGTTCCTTAATTTCACGGTTATTCATCACCCAAATTGGATACCCGCCTTTTCCCGTAATATCCATATAGGATTCACTTTTTGTGGCTGGATCTTGAATCTTTACACTATAAAAGGCTTCTTTCGCGCCTTTTCCACTTTTCTCAACCTCTATTTTTTCATTTCCTTTTAAATTCAAAAATGATTTTGCGATTTCCGCTGCTTCATCTTTTGAAATGGCCTTACCTTCTGCCTGAAATCCGCCTTTTGTACTTTTTTGCATACTCGTAAATGTCGGTCCAAAATCTTTTGAAGCGTATGATGTTACGTTCTTTTCAACTGTTTTAAGTCCATCAATAATTGTGTTATCTGCTGGAGTCTTGTCTGATGCAAGAGCTAGTTCTACATCCATCCAGCGCAAATTATTTTTCAAAGCAAGATGCTGTACTTTTCGAAGTTCGTCTTGAATATTTTCTGCATTTGAATATAAAGTTTGTAGTGTTTTATATTCTTGATCGTTTAATGGTTCCTTCTCTAAATCACGAATTGCGGTGCGATAACTAAAATCTCCAATATTCGCCAGAAATTCTTCCGTTTTATTAAATGGCATTAATGTTAAAGGTAATTGCCCTACATTAGACCGAGCTTCTGATGTTAAACGCCATACATCTGCTAGTGCAGGTGATAAAGATGTCCGTGAATTCATCGCAAGTGTTGTTCCGATTTTATCGTGTAATAAATCAACCTCATATGCTAAGTCATGAAATGCACGCTGATAGCTGTTTTCTGCTCGAATGAGGACTGCGTTTTTCTCTTGATGCTCTTTATACCCCCAATATCCCGTTCCAACTACACCGATTGTTAACAATACAATTACAATACCTCGTAACATGTTTCCACCTCCGCTCTATTTACAGAAAATATGTTTACCAATTTTTTTGATTTGTGGACGACTCCAAATCCATTTACTCGTTGCAGTATCCGGATTGAAATAATAAATTGCATTTCCTGTCGGATCCCAGCCATTTATCGCATCTAATACAGCTTTTTTCGCCGTTTCGTTTGGTGTTAAATATATTTGTCCATCCGCTACCGCAGTGAAAGCACGCGGTTCAAAAATTACACCTGAAACAGTATTAGGGAACGACGCACTTGTGACACGATTCAAAATAACCGCCGCTACCGCAACTTGTCCTATATATGGTTCACCACGGGATTCACCATAAACAGCATTCGCCATCAACTGGATATCATTTTGAGAATAACCATTTGGAACATTCGTTGCTGTGTTTTGTACTGGCTTATTACCACTATCTCCCTTATTACTTGTATTTCCTTTATTCGCAGTCGACTTCTCGTATTTCGTTGCTTTTACAAGCATCTGCTTTGTTTTAGCTCCAGCTAAACCATCAACAGGTAATCCGAATTTTTGTTGAAAGTTTCGCAGTGCCCAATATGTACCCCATCCAAAAACCCCATCTACTTTACCTGTATAAAACCCGTTGTATTTCAGACGGGACTGCAATTCAATGACATCTTCTCCAGATGCGCCTCGTTGAATAACTTGATTAGAAAATGCTTGTACATTTTTGGTTTGTCCACTACTCACTATGACTGATACACCAATGAACACAAGTAAAATGAGTATTTTTAGAATACCTATTTGACGCATTTGTTTCCCTCCTTAATGACAGTAATGAATTCATGGTTATGTTTTGTAAATAGAGCGCTTTTATGTAAAGAAGACAAAAAAATCCAAACTTATATGTTTTAATCCATATACAAATAATAAGGAAAAATATGAAAAGGAGTTTATCATGAAGCGTTTTTTCACATGTTTTGTATTAAGTGTGGTGTTTTTGACGACATACTGTAATACATATATTGATTCATCAATTGTTCATGCACAGCCACCATATGCCAAATGGGGAAAACTTGCAGTAGAAAAGACAAAAGAAAAATATCCAAAAGCTCAAATTATCGATTACCTTCATATTGGTAGAAAGCCCAAAACGGTCAATATTACTGTCGAGAAGTTTAAACTGTGGTTACGTGAAAATGAAAAAGAATACGGGGTTTTTGTGGATGTAGAATTTGAGACGAAGACAGAGAAGTTTTTGAAGATTATATTCCAAAAAACAAGTAGATGAAATATAGAAAACCCGCTGGTTTATTTTAAAACAGCGGGTTTAAACGTTAATTCCTATCCATTCTTTAAATAGTCCATCTATATAAATTGGTATTCTTTAGTTAAACACATTCACTATATAAAAAGACTCTCCCATAACAACCTATTCTCGGGTCTAGGAATGGGTATGGATACCAATTTTTATACAGGATTAAAAGTCTCTTGCAAATGCTCTATAAATAATTTTAATGGCACCAACCCACGCTTCGGCATTTTACTGCTTATTACAGCTACAAGTTCTAGCCTAGGAATGACAATAATGTATTGCCCGCCATATCCCATAGCAAAATACATACAATACGGTATGTGAAATCTTTCATGATCTAATACCCACCATTGATATCCATATGCCCCAACATGCTCATACGTTTGAAAACGAGCTACACTTGACTCTTCAATCCATCTTGGCGATACAATCTTATCTCCATCCCAAAATCCATTTCGTAAACATAATATCCCTAACTTTAATAAATCCTCGCTCTTCATTTTCATACCAAACCCACCAATATAAATTCCTTGCGGGTCTTGTTGCCATTCATACTCAGTAATTTGTAATGAGTCAAATAAATACTTCTTTGCAAATTGCTCAGTCGTCATTCCTGTTGCTACTTGCAAAATATAACTTAAAAGATGCGAGGAACCTGAATTATAATTCATTTTTGTGCCCATCTGTTCTATTAATGGTCTCTGTAAGATGTACTTTACCCAATCATCTGATTCTACAAAATCATTCGGAAATACAACTCCATTTCCGAACTCTTTCCAATCCTCACCAGTTGTCATTGTTAACAAATGATAAAGAGTCAGTTCTTTCTTTTCTTTAGGTACATTGGGAATCCATTTTGCTATAGGTGTATGTATATCATTTATATAACCTTTGTCTATAGCAATACCGATTAACATCGATACGATACTTTTAGTGATGGAATTAATTTTATATAAATTGTTTGCACATTCTGCTATTTTATAATACTTTGTCGTTAATTCACCTCGCTGATACACAAGGAATGCATTCACTTTCTTTTTTATAAACGTATTTTCTAGCTTGTCAAAATCCAATTTATATTCCTCCAAATGCATACTGTTCTTTTCTATTTTTACTATTCTACTCAAATATTTCTATTCCTAATATACTTTCTAAAAAAGCATCCAATTTTGCATAAGATACGTGTTCATGTTGGTTTGGAATAAAGTTTGATTAGAAAGTAGTTGAAAATGTTGATTTCATCAAAAAAACCCCCTCACTATTTTAAACAAAGATTGATTAAAATAAAGGTTGATCATCTATTTTGAACAGATATTCTAACATTCATTCTTATAAATTATGAAGTTGCTAAAACTAACAATTTTCATAAGGTTGAATAAAAACCTCATTTACTTTATGATACGGTTCTCCGTTGCATATCTAAATGAGTTTTTTTCTCTTTTATAAATATCCTAACAACGCATTTAAGCAATCATTTTCCATCCTACTAACTAGTTTACGGGCTTGTTCGATAATTCTATTTATAAAAATTCGCTCCTTTTTATTGACAGAAAATTCAAACTCATTATATAATTTTTGGTATTACCACTGTCTTTAACATGTATTACCATAAAATAAAGGGGACGATGGCTTGAAAGAAAAGGAACGCTCCTCAGATAAAATTGAGAATGAATTAATTAGATCCATATTGGCTGGTGTTTATTCTGTAGGAAGTACTTTACCGCCAGAAAGAGAGCTTGCGAAAGAATTTGGTGTTGGTCGCCCAACTATTCGGGAGGCGCTTCAACGTTTAGGAAGGAGTGGATGGATAACAGGGAGAAAAGGAATGCCAGCGATTATTAATGATTATTGGAGCAATGGGAATCTAACAACACTTATTAATATTGTTGAGAATCATCATACCATTACAGATGAATTTATTATGTACTTATTAGAATTTAGAAGTTCGTTGACTCCGACTTATATTCGTGATGCTGTTACGTTTAATCAACCTAAAGTGGTTGCTCTCCTTGCCAATCTTGAGCAGCTTGAAGATAGTGCAGAAAGCTATGCAGCATTTGATTGGGATTTGCAAAAAAGGTGTGCTGGGCTTGCTGCCAATCCGATCTTTCTACTCATTTTAAATAGCTTCGATTCCATTTATGTAGATATGGCGAAAAGATATTTTTCTGTAAAAGATCATCGTGGGTTGTCCTTCAACTATTACCACGACTTATTAAAAGCTGCATTAAAGGGAGATGCAATTGAAGCGGAAAGATTGTGTAAGACAACAATGGAGAAAAGCTTGGCTCTCTGGAAAGATAGAAAAAAATAAAGAAAGCTGGAGGCGTGATAAATGAAACTAAAATATTTTAAAGAATATTTTTCCTACCCTGATATATTGATCATGAGCTGTCTTTTCCTCATTAGCTTTGGATTTATGATTCTACATTTAATCTCTATCGGGATTTGGGGTGCTTTTATTTTGGGAATGATTATGTATTCCTTAGCTGAGTACGCTACTCACAGGTTTATTTTTCATCTAAAGCCACCAAAGAATGCATTTTTATTAAAAATGCTTAAGCGCCTACATTATGACCACCATACAAGTCCGAATGAATTACATTTATTATTTTTACCTTTATGGTATAGCGTGCCAAACATTACAATTGCAGGAGCAATTTTTTATTTTCTTTCATCCAGCTTTGTCATGACAAACGCATTTATTGCAGGTATTATGCTCTTTTTATTATTTTATGAGTGGAAGCATTATATCGCGCATCGCCCCCTTCAACCAATATCACCATGGGGGCGCTGGATGAAAAAGGTTCATTTATGGCACCACTTCAAAAATGAAAATTACTGGTATGGTGTTACGAACCCAGCCTATGATTTTCTCATGGGTACCTTTAAAGACCAAAAGGATGTTGCCCAAAGTAAAACTGCTAAAAATCTAGAAAAACGTGGTGACCAGAAAATAGAATTATAAAAAATAATCCATTGTGATCATCCTGGAAATGTCGAATGAAAAGTGAACTAAACGCTCCAATTGGGGCGTTTAGTTTTTTGGTTTGAGTATTGGCAATAAAAAGAATCTTCAATGGAAGATCTTTAAGTGGCTTAAAGTGTATAAATTTTCCCAAGGTGTTAGTAACTCCATTCGAAATATCCCTTAATTCGAGTACCACTTCTGCTATCGGCAAAAATAACATCCCATGTTCCTGGATTTAAGTTTGTAAAACTAGCATAGTCTGCTGGCTTCGTTGCAGTACACAAACCAATCTCCCTTGCACATCTATATATATACAAGTGATATGCTTGCTGGAGATCCCGTAGAAACATAAAATGCTGATCGAGTGTCAATGAAAATATTACTTTGGTCCGGAAGATACAAAGACTTACCTGGTTTCCCATCAAATTTAGGTTTTTAGCAGCAAGAATATCCCGTATCTGCTCTGATGTCCAGCTTCTAGTAGGGGGCTCATTGTTTAATAAGCGTTGTTGCTCTTGATACCAAAATTTCTTAGCATACATCTATGACCATACATTCACTCACAAGAGATATATGTCTTATAATCTATCAAAGTTTAAAAAGTTTAAAATGA
This sequence comes from Bacillus sp. JJ1127, assembly GCF_036965845.1. Lineage (NCBI taxonomy): Bacteria > Bacillati > Bacillota > Bacilli > Caryophanales > Bacillaceae > Bacillus > Bacillus sp. JJ1127. The sequence continues at coordinate 26,471 of NZ_JBALQK010000211.1, forward strand.
ATTAATGGAATATCATTCAATAATTTTTATTTACCATTTTTCTATCTAACCACAGTTTTGAAAAAAGAATTGGATTTTTAACCAATTCCTCTGGACTTTGTCTTAATGGGGTAAAATTCCAATCCACACCATCTTTAACACCAATTTTTTATCAATCTTTATTTTAATTAATCTAACTTTGTTATAAATGATCAATCTATTTTATAAAACCACAGTTCACTCATATATCCTCCCTTTAG
>NZ_JBALQK010000212.1:0-1978 GCF_036965845.1 Bacillus sp. JJ1127
GCTTCTATGCATGGTCAGATGCTCTCTCCCACCGAAAAAGAGGGGGATATGTCGTTTTTTAAATTGATGTATATATAGCAAAATTCAAAGGAGGTTATATGCATTGTTTCCAAAGAATCAAACAAAATCGATGCCAGCTATAAAAATGATACTATCTATGTCTATTTTTGGCTCAATTGGATTTTTCTCGGTAAGAACCGGTTTGCCATCTTTCGAATTAGTATTTGTACGCTGCATTTGTGCCACGGTATTTTTAACTTTATGCTGGCTTGTAACAGGGCAGTTTAAAGAGGAAAAATGGAATCGAAAAGAAATATTGCAAATATTAGCTTGTGGTGTATTCCTCGTTTTTAACTGGGTCTTTTTATTTAAAGCTTTTGAAGTAATGTCCATAACGATTGCAATTTCTGTATATCATCTTGCGCCAATTCTTGTATTACTAATTGGCAGTGTAGTATTTAAAGAGAAACTAACAATATTATCTATTATTTCAATTGTCATTTGTTTTATTGGTACTGTTTTAGTAGCGGGAGTGGATGGAAGTATCTCTTTAGAGAAATTGATGTCGTCTGGGATGATTTGGGCGCTTCTTGCCGCATTGTTTTATGCATTTACGACTTTATTAGGGAAAGGAATTAAGCAGACCAGCGCGTATGCAATGACATTTTTGCAAACGTTTTTAGGAATATTTCTTTTATTGCCATTTGTAGACTTTGGGGAATTTCAAGGATTAACAGAAAGTAATTGGATTGCAATTACAGCAACAGGACTCATACATACAGGGTTTGTTTATTATTTATTTTTCGACAGTTTAAGGGATTTGCCAACAAGGCTTATTTCCGTATTAGTCTTTTTAGATCCAGGTGTAGCGATTCTACTGGACACAGTATTTACTGGATTCCGGCCGACTATAGTGCAGATTGTAGGGATTATTCTTATCTTCGCGGGAATGACGTTTACTTTTCGGAAATCAAAAACTGAAACGGTGCAATGGGAAGAAAAGATTCACTCTGAAGCGTGAGATGCAAACACATTGTAATGAATACACTTCAAAAAAATGTCATATGTAATGCACGGAAATATATTGTTCCATTTTTGGTTTTTTTTATACAATTAATATGTACATAAATTAAGGGGGAAAGGTGGAAGAATGAAATGAAGAAACAGTTAGTAAAAGTGATTACTTCTCTTACTTTAATGGGCGGGGTATTTGTAGGTGCAAATAGCGTTTCTGCAAACACTAATGAGACTCCACCAGTTGGACCGGATATCATGCTTACATTTAATGATTTACCAAAAGATCATTGGGCATATGAGGAAATTACGTCTTTAGTCTACCATAGAATTATGTATGGTTATGGAAATGGAAAGTTTGGTGTAGGAGATAATGTAACACGTGAACAAGCAGCAGCGGTACTCTATCGTGCGCTTGGCCTGAAACAGCGCGCAGATTTAGAAAATCCATATGAAGACATCGATGGAAGTTCAACAATGTTTCCATACGAAATTTTGCAATTAACAGATATTGGTATTTTTAAAGGGGATGAAAATGGAAAATTCCGTCCAAAGGCACCGTTAACTCGTGCAGAAATGGCACAAATTCTTACAAGAACATTTGAATTTGAAGTGAAACAAAAGCATACGTTTACGGATGTGCCAGAAGATTTTTGGGCAAAGGAGGCAATTAGTGCTTTACAATCTAATAACGTTGTGGTAGGAACTGGTGACGGGAAGTATGAACCACAAATGTTTGTAACTCGTGATCAGTATGCGAAGTTTTTATATAACGCAATACTAAGCTACTATTCACAAGATGAAGTAGCTAAGCAATAAATTCTATTATATATACATCAATTAAAAAGCTAACATAAAACCCTTCTTTTTGGGTGGGAGAGAGCATCTGGTCAGGGCCTTTTTTTGCCACATGCGAAGTAAAAACAGAATGAGCAAACGAGTGTCGGTTACTTTTTGTTCTGCA
>NZ_JBALQK010000213.1:0-7804 GCF_036965845.1 Bacillus sp. JJ1127
AGGGGAGCTGCCCATCCCCATGCTAGGGGAGCTGCCCATCCCCATGCCAGGGAAACCTATAATACGTTGAGAATCTAATGTCATGTTTTCACCTGCTTTTTTTAATACTTCATAGTCCTTTACATACTATGTTTAAAGAAAATAAAGGAGCTTATTCTTTTCTTAATTAGGCAGACTAACTATCTGAATTAGATTTATTTTTCTTTTCATATTTAGTGAAACAAATGGTACAATGAAAACTCAATGTGAAAAATAAGGAAAAGAAGTGATCTGTTTGAAAAACTTTTTAGAGTTAGGAATTAGTGAAACATTTAATTATACATTACGTGAAAATGGGATCGCTGAAGCGACACCAATTCAAGAGAAAGCAATCCCAGTTGTCATGTCTGGAAAAGATATAATTGGGCAAGCGAAAACGGGAACAGGTAAGACGCTTGCATTCATCTTGCCAATTTTAGAAAAGATTGATCCTAAATCAAGTGATGTACAAGCTTTAATTGTGGCACCAACTAGAGAATTAGCATTGCAAATTACAACTGAAATTGAAAAGATGATTGTTCATAAGGAAGATATCAACGTTCTTGCAATATATGGTGGTCAAGATGTAGCGCAGCAAATGAGAAAACTAAAAGGGAACACACATATTGTAGTGGCAACGCCTGGGCGTTTATTAGATCATTTACGCCGCGAAACAATTGTATTATCCAATGTTTCTATGCTTGTGTTAGATGAAGCGGATCAAATGCTTCATTTCGGGTTTTTATACGATATAGAAGAAATTTTAGAAGAAACACCTGAAAGTAAACAAACGATGTTATTCTCAGCAACGATGCCAAAAGATATTAAAAAACTTGCGAAGCGCTATATGAAAGAGCCTGAGATAATCCAGATTCAAAGCGAAGAAGTAACAGTAAATAGTATAAAACAACGTGTGATTGAAACAACGGATCGTGCAAAACAAGATGCCTTACGTTATGTGATGGACCGAGATCAACCGTTTTTAGCAGTTATTTTTTGTCGTACAAAGCGTAGAGCGAGTAAATTATATGATGATTTAAAAGGATACGGTTATAATTGTGATGAACTTCATGGCGATTTATCTCAAGGGAAACGTGAACGAGTGATGAAGAGTTTCCGCGATGCGAAAATTCAATATTTAATCGCGACAGACGTAGCAGCACGTGGATTAGATGTAGAAGGCGTAACGCATGTATTTAACTATGACATTCCAGAAGATGTAGAGAGTTACATACACCGAATTGGCCGAACTGGACGTGCTGGTGAATCAGGCCTTGCAATTACATTCGTCGCACCAAAAGATGAAATGTATTTAAAAGAGATTGAGAAATATATTGGCAGAGCATTGCAAAGACAAGAGATAGAGCAGCCTGTTAAACAAAAAAATGATGCGGATGAAAAAAAGCAAAAACAGCAAATGAAAAATCCAAAGAAAACAGGTCAATATCGTCAGAAAGATAATCGCGAAGGATCGAAAAGTACAAAACAACGATCATTTCATAAACCAAGTAAAAAGCAAAGTAGTACAAAGCAAAAGCAGCAAAGACGAGGGCGTTAATAAAAAGTCATTTTCCTTTTAAGAAGGAAAATGACTTTTTTATTATGTTTAAAAGGTGGAATAAATGCAAAAAAATATTCTTTCGTTCCTTAAAGCGGGAGGATAATTTAATTAGAGTGTTGTATATGTTAGTGAAATATGAAAAAAACGTTAATTTATGACTGGAATAAGGGGTATGGAATGGCTAAGTAAAGAATTGAAAAAAGGAAGGGTGATCGACTGTTTGTGATGTGCAATAAAATTTATAGATAAGAATGAAACTTTTTTATAGGATACACATATATTTGTATTAGACCGACAGTCGGTCTTATATCCTAATGGAAGGTGTGTATACGATGCAAAATAGTATCCATATAAACCTTTTTTCTAAAGATTTTAACCTCATGGTGATTGGGCAAATCGTATCTATCTTAGGATCCACTCTTTTACGTTTTGCTTTATCACTCTATGTACTGGATATAACGGGGCGTGCGGACATTTATGCTACTTTATATGCTATATCGAGTCTTCCTTTGTTGTTGGCACCTATTGGCGGTGCTATTGCAGATAGATTTAACCGACGTAATTTGATGGTAATCTATGACATGATAAGTAGTGTTATTATTTTCGACTTTCTTTTGTTATTATCAGTCAGTAATACTTCCGTGATACTTATCGGCGTTGTCATGATTTTGTTAGCGATTATTAGTACGATATATACTCCTGTTGTTATGGCGAGTATTCCGTTGCTCGTTACGAAAAAAAAATTGGAACAGGCAAATGGTATCGTGAATGGTGTTCAAGCATTGTCAAGTGTAGCGGCTCCTGTTTTGGGCGGCGTACTGTATGGTGTTGTAGGTTTAAAAGTACTTGTTGTGATGAGTTGTATTGCCTTTTTCTTGTCGGCAATATTAGAGATGTTTATTAAAATACCATTTGCGAAAAGGGAGCAGAATGAGCACATTGTACCGACAATTATAAAAGACATGAGAGTTGGATTTACTTATGTTGTCAGAAAGCCTTATATTTTCAAATCTATGATCCTTGCGGCATTGTTCAACCTAATTCTCACACCACTCTTTGTTGTCGGTGGTCCCATCATTTTACGGGTAACGATGCAAAGTAGCGACACATTATATGGTATCGGGATGGGGCTTATAGATTTTGCTACAATTTTAGGGGCCTTATCTATCGGTTTTTTTGCAAAAAAGATGAAAATTAACACAATATATAAGTGGTTACTCATCATTGCTCTTTTAATTATACCAATGGCTGTTTCCGTTATGCCTCTCATTCTTAAAATTGGATACTACCCGTCGTTTATTCTCTTTATCTTGTGTGCAATCCTTATTGCAATGGCAATGACAATTATCTCTATCTTTGTTATTACAGTTGTGCAAAAAAACACACCAAATGAAAATTTAGGAAAAGTCATGGCAATTATTACAGCAGTTGCGCAATGTATGGCACCTATAGGGCAGGTCATATATGGAGTTATGTTTGAAACCTTTAGTATAAAAGTTTACTTACCTATATTGTTTATAAGTTTCATAATGATAGTAATGGCAATTGTAACAAAAAGAATATTGAGAAATGAGGGCGAAACAGCGTGATATGATTGGAAGAATGCTCAAAAGAAACTTTTTACGAAATTATTTGCCGTGCGCTTATCAATAATCCAGATACTATCTTTGTTGATGAGCCAACGGGTGCTTTAAACTCAAAAGCGATTCATTTCACCTTTTTGAAAGGACGTTTTATTTTTGACCCTGTTTTTTACATTGGTCCATTCTACTGTTAGTTGAATGCACACTATGCAACGAATAGTTGATAGGATAGTAGAATTGATTGTGTTAAGTTCATTGTAACAGCGCGCTAATTTGAATTGGGAGAGCGTTCATACACTCGTACCATTTCTTGATCAGGAAACGATCCATCATTTGGTGGATCAAATGATGGATAATGAATTGAATATAGAAAAGCTTGCTAGCCTAGCCCCCTTTATAAGTCAAGAAAAAATTATCGAACTTCTTGACGGAATAGAAGGTAAGCAAATAAATACAAACACTAAATAATTAGTTGACACCCCTATACTTTTTGAGGAAAATACAATTATAGGAATATATGTTCGGTTTGTTAGGTGAACGAACGATTTCATATGTATCTACATAAAAGGAGGATGCTTCTAATTGAAGAATACAAAACAAAAAATTACTACTTTTTTAATGTTTGATGGTAATGCAGAGGAAGCGATGACCTTATATACTTCCTTATTTAATCAGTCAGAAATTATAAATATTTCTCGTTACGGTGCGAATGGACCAGGAAAAGAAGGAACTGTAATGCATGCAACATTTACATTAAATAGACAAGAGTTTATGTGTATAGACAGTAATGTGAAGCATGATTTTACATTTACTCCTTCTATGTCGTTATATGTAAATTGTGATACAGAAGAGGAAATTGATGAAGTTTTTAATAAGCTAGTACAAGAAGGAGAAGTTTTAATGCCGCTTGCAGCCTATCCATTCAGTAAAAAATTCGGTTGGCTTAATGATAAGTATGGTGTTTCTTGGCAGTTAAATCTTTTGGAAAACTAGGTATATGTTAGTAAATAAAAACGTATTCTCAATCTAATGAGTAATACGTTTTTTTTATCAATTCTATTGCTTTATTTTCTGTAAATGAACCTGTATTCCAAGAAGTGACAATGATACAATTAGAAAGATGTTTGTAGAAAGTTGTTTGTTTCCAACAAATTCAACTTATAATAGTATTCGACTTTCCAATATTTCTTTATAAGCAAGCCTTGTATTGGCTGTATTTAAAATTACAAAATGAGGTGAAATATGAGGGAAATAGGATTTAGCATCTTAATAGTCTGTTTATACTGTTTTCCGTTTGTTTATTTTTCGATGCACCAAGACTTTGCTAATCGTTCAATGCTTGGCTATTTAATAATGATTGTAGCAACTTCGCTTCTTGCGTTCCTTGGACAATTACTAAGCAACTCAATTCCCCTTATTATCGGAAATATTGTATCTGTAATTATTTCATTTTATTTTATCGGCAGGATGGAAGATACGGCAGGGATAGGGTGGGATGCTGGTTACTTTAAGCCATTTTCACCTTCTCAACTATTAGTAGTTGTGAGTTTTTTGAATTTGATTCCTCAGTTCTTCGCTATGAAGTTGGGAGATAGATATAAAAATAAAGCTAAAGACTAATTTGATTGAGGAGAGTAACTTTTTTTGAATTAGAAGTTACTCATTTCTTTAAAAAGTATCAACAACATTAATTAACATAGCCTATTAATTAAAAATTCTTCTTTGCAAGCTTTGCTATTAACTTTGAGAGAAGTTCTCCTTTATTAAGTCAAATTTGTTGATACAATATCACAGAGATAAATTGTGGTATAATTTACATATAGGGGGAAAGTAGATGACACAACATAAAGAAGAACAAATGAATCAGGCACTTGCATTGTTTTATTTTGCATATAAAACATTTACAGCAAAACCAGATGAAATTATAAAAGAATATGGTATACAGCGAGTGCATCATCGAATTTTATTTTTTATTGCTCGTTTTCCAGGGCTTAGTATAAATGAATTACTATCTCTGTTAGAAATAAGTAAACAGGCTCTTCACGGACCACTTCGTCAGCTTCTTGAAAAGGGGCTTATTGAAAGCAATGAAGCCGAGCATGATCGCCGTGTGAAGCAGCTTGCCCTAACTAAAGAAGGAGCAGAGCTAGAGAAAAAACTAAGCGATGTGCAAAGAGAACAAATGGGAAGTATTTTTTCAAAATTTGGTGAAAGCTGTGAAGAGAATTGGCATCAAGTTATGAATGAACTAGCTAATAGCCGTCTAGGCTTTGATGCATGGTTATTTAAGCGTGAAGAACCAGCTGATTAAAAATAAGGAAATGATTCATTCTTCTGTTTTTAGAGTGTGAAAAAGAATACATTTTATCCGTGTATTTTGGCAACTATGAATAAATCATAGAATCCATGGATAAAAAATGAACATTGCCAGATACTTTATTACGTGTACGTATTGCAAAATTTAAATGGTTATTTCCGAAAGGGGAATTATTATGATAAAGCTTGTACTTATTCGTCACGGACAAAGTTTATGGAATCTGGAAAATAGATTTACAGGATGGACAGATGTAGATTTATCAAAAAATGGATTAAACGAGGCAAGAGAAGCTGGTGCAATATTAAAAAACAATGGATACACGTTTGATATTGCGTACACATCCGTATTAAAACGAGCAATTCGGACACTATGGATTATCCTCCATGAAATGGATCTGACTTGGATTCCTGTACATAAATCATGGAAGCTAAATGAAAGACATTACGGAGCACTTCAAGGATTAAATAAAGAAGAAACAGCTAAGAAATACGGAGATGAACAAGTTCATATTTGGAGAAGAAGTACCGATGTAAGACCGCCAGCTCTTACTGAAGACGATCCGAGATATGAAGCTACTGATTCAAGATATAAGTTGTTAAAAAAAGGCGAGTTTCCACTTACAGAGTGTTTAGAGGATACAGAACAAAGAGTGCTGGATTTTTGGCATAAGGAAATTGCACCAACATTACAATCAAATCAAAAAGTAATCATTTCATCGCATGGTAATACAATTCGCTCTCTCGTGAAATATTTAGATCATTTATCGAATGATGGAGTTGTATCGCTAAACATTCCAACAGGTATTCCGCTTGTATATGAGTTAGATGAAAATTTACACCCAATTCGTCATTACTATTTAAGTATGGATGGTGAAGTACCTGAGGGTGTAATTCCAAAACATATTTCTTTGTGAAAATATGTTTGAAAAGTTGAAATACAGGCTTGTCTACATATAAACTGTAGATTCATTCTATAAAAGACGTGGTTTCCTTCTCATGTATATGCAACGCTGCAAACTTTAGAAGGTTGTTCATGTCTTTTGTCATAATGAGAGAGAGTTGAGCATGTAATGATATCGTGAGAAGTTTTTGAATGGAGGGTGATGTGATTGACTGTCTCTAACATTCGAATTGGTTTGTTTTTTCTTGTACTAGTTTTTTTATTTCTTATTTTCTTTTATTGGAAAAATGAAGAATTGTATGAAGAGAAAAAGCAACTTATTCGAAAAACATGGTATGGTGCGTTTATTACATCAGTCACAATTTATTTCATGATAAAAGGAATTGATTTAACCCTCTGGAAAAATATTTTAATGTTTGTTGCGATGGTGATATTTGTCGATATTGCGTTTATTTTAACTCCAAATATTTCTGAAATATGGGGCGCGAAATTTAGTGATATTGGAAAGACGGTTCAATCTATTAAGCGATCATTAATCGCTTCGAAAGCACGAGGTGAGATTTACACAACAATTATTCAGAATGTAAACCCAGCAGCATTTTGTACAATGGAGTGGCAAACAGAAAGGGAATATGCAGAAAGTTTAAATGCATTTTTGGATGCGTATGCAGAAAAAATTGGAGCAAAGATTGTTGTGTTTGTTACTGCTGAAGAATTAAATACACAGTTTCGTGGTGTTCGCTCTCAATTTAGTATTACAATACCTTTAGAACATATAGAGAAATTAAATGAACAAAAAGCAGTGCAAGTAGAAAATGTCGGCATTATACCAGCAAAAATAGTAAAAGACATTTGTATTGTCATTGATGGACAAAAGAATAATCTCCAAGATCGAGATTTTGAAAATGTATATAACTTAACAATTCATCATAGTTATTTTAGTAAGTGAGGACAGAATTACAATTCTGTCCTTTTCTCTTATACATAATCTTGAACAAATTTCGAGGAAATCGGACAAAAGTTGAATAAAATCGGACAATCATCCCAACACTAGCACGTAGAGGTGATTGTAGTGGAAAAAGAATATAGTAATGAATTTTTTAAAGAAGAGACTGAGGATACAACGGATTTCTCTTTAATAAAAGGAGATACAATGCAGCAAGTAGAAGATTTAGAAGAAGAACTAAGAAGAAAAGGATGACAGTGCATCCTTTTTATTTTAAGATATAATAAAGATAGATAAAGATTGTATCTTTTTTACAAAAGGGGGAAGAGAAATGAAAGAAACAAAATTAAAAAACCTTTCGTTTTTTAAGGAAAAAAAAGAAGTATCGAATACAGATTTCTCTCTTGTAAAAGGTGCATTAACGGAAAATATTAATCAGTTAGAAAAGCTCATGCGTAATGATGCATCAAAATATATAC